>DATIXS010000235.1:0-3986 GCA_035518335.1 Candidatus Acidiferrum sp. | reverse complement strand
AGGAAGAAGGTTCGCCTATTTCTAAGCCATCCCAAGATCAGGATGATAAGCTAATTTTTAAAACTTCTTCGCTGATTGTAGAAAAGAAGTGCATTCCGTAATTCCTTAACTTTACTACGAGTTAAATGTGTTTAGCCATTTTTTCCAACTAGTCCAATATGACCTAAGTGTGAATAGCGGATTCAAAATTAATATTTTTCTTTGATGGCGAGCAGTTACATATCATCATCGTCATCAAATTCTGGGGGAAACATTGGGTCGTCGAACATTACCAATCCGTCGCCTTCGCTGTCTTCCCTAATGTCTTTCTCAGTATCGTCCTCTTCCCTTTCAGGCGTTTTGCTGCTTGTCTGAGTTCCAGTTGCCGGGTGGATGCCAAAGAGAGCCTTAAGAAAAGTTATCCCGATAAGAATTATCATGACAAATACGAAGCCAAGAAACATGTAAAGGAGCAAAGTAATAGCATCTATCAACTTTAACCCAAGAAAAATAATACAATCACTTAACAAATAAGCTTAACCTAAATTGAAAGAATGCCAATTTTTCAACTTTACAAAAACAGAAAGTGGTAAATAGAAAATAGACTGAATAGAGTTTTATGAGCACAATATTTGGCTACGGTGAAGACGCTCTAACTCTTTGGTTTCTAAAGAACCAGCTGGCTGAATTGTTTAACAAGTTTAACGATAACACTATGCTCTCCGATTGCATTATCTTTTATCGTCCGAGCTTTGGCAGGAGCGGCGGTGCTGAAAGTGCTGAGTTCGGTGAGTTCGACGCTATCCTCGCATCCAAGGAAAACGTTTACCTAATCGAGAGCAAATGGGACAATCACCGACAAAGTAATCGCTCAGAACTACTTTTACGTCCTGAGCAGACCGAGCGACATAGAGTATTCAAATGTTATCTGAGCAACCAGAATAACGAGAAAGAGTTTATTGAAGGAAAGAAGATAGCGCCCGCAAACAGTCTGCTATCAATGAATCTCCAATTTGTCTTAAGCCAGATACGCCAGTACTGCCCCAACTCTGCAAAGCCGGACAATGTCAAGAATGTCTTGCTTTACTTCCATGGCCCTAAGTCTCGTCCGCCCCGAACGGTCTCAGACGGCTTCACGATTGTGCCTATCGAATATGAGGGCAATTACGTCAACCTTTGAAAAGTTGAAAAATCAGTGTTTCCAAAGAGAATCTTGTTAATAAAAAACTTGAAACTACTCTTCTGAAAAACTATGGGGCATTGGTTGGTCGGTAGTTTCGACGCTGTTTTCACAAACACCCGTGATTAATAATTGGAATTTCTTCAATCTCAGCGTTGATATTTGAACTAAATAATGCAGAGTCTTGCCTTGGACCTTAATACAGCCCCTAACATTTACGTAGCTTTCGCCTGCCCATTTGAGTCCCCGCACTTTAGATAGCGGCAAAGGCGTTATTTTAGTAATGGTCGATGTTTTAGGACTGTCTACGATTTCTATTCTCATTTTACAATAGGTCAAATAGTCAGTATACAGCTCATCAAAGTCTAATAAAGGGTCAAGCGCTTTAAGCATCTGTCGAATAAGAGGTTCATAATTTGTTTTTGTATAGGTCGCTACTTCCAAAAACTGAGTTAGTATGTCCTTTGCAGTTTTCACGTCGAATTCGTCGATGAGATACAGGACATGGGCCAAAGCATCTGATTGGTTCGTTTTAGAGATAAGCTTTGGAATAAGGTCGTAGGTCGACCACAGTGCGGATCTATTATCAATGAAGCTCCAACAGGTTGATTCAAGTTCCTGAGCATACTTTTCGCAAATCATTTCTTCCAGTTTACGAGCCTTGTCATATCCAAAGTCCTCTCCAATATCTTCGAAGGCATCCTCTGGTGATTCAATGAATGATTTAGAGTCGATCAGTTTTTTATGGAGAAGTGTTCCTTCCTCTTTGCTGATATATATCACCAACGGATCAATAATCGGTTGCTGAAGTGGTTTGAGTAGGTGCAGCGTTCCAACTAAGAAAACATTTTGGTTTTGCCATCTATCTACTCCTATCGAATTTCCACTTATTTGGCTACTTTTTATAAACCCTGGCAAAAAATGTACCTCAGAGATTATCGCACCTGAATTCAAATAGCAAGGATCCCATATTATTTTTACATTTGTTTCTTTTTCTGGAATGCCGTAAGGTAACTGGAAACGGCCGTAAAGTTTTATTGTTTTCTTGGAACTCTCAAAGTTGAAGTCACTAAGACTAGTTGGCCATCCCCTCGGATTTGGTGGTAAACTGCTTCCACCTTTCACAAACGGCAAATTACAATAGTATTCTTCCAATAACAATACCTTTGATTCTATGGAGCACTTATCCCACTCCGTTTCCTTAACTTTACTTATAGTTGATTCAATAAGTTCGTGATTAAGGTACATAATGGTTCTTTCATATTTGGGAGCAACTTCTGGGGGAGTGATCTGGCTAATTAGCTTGTTAATTTGATTATGGACAGATTCAATATAAGTGGGGTCGTTAGCAAGGATTAAATCGCCTCTTAGAGGGTCACTGAAAAAACACATTCCTTGCCTATTTTTTGCAAGCTCGATCTTTTCATAGGCTGCACCGTATTTTTCAAACGCCTCAGGACTAAAAATCGCAATTTTAATATTCGAGTCAGAGGTGAGCAAAAACTCAACATTATCTCGGTAACAAGATGGGCTCCAAATTACCTCTACATGAATTAAGACACCTGCTGATGTTCTTCCATAAACATCTGCTTCATGCCCATCCATTTTTAACTCATCGATCGTAATGCCATGAAACCACTCTTTTAGCCATCGAGCCATAGTGCACTTGATTGCGAGATGTTCTGCTGATTCAGAAAGCTTCATGAATCTAACTAGTGGCATTGACTTAATATTGTTTTGGAGTTTGCTTCCAAAAGCAAAACTTTGATATTTGCAATTTTATAGAATGCCAACAGTTATTAAGCTATGACCGAAGTCATGGAATTAGTAGCAATATATTTTGCCTTCTTTGTCTCAAGCACTCTTGCAATCCCATTTGATGCCATACCGAGATAAGCTTAAGGAAAACATTGATTTTTCAACTTTTCACCTTGCCCTCGATTTGGTCGACGGTGCATCCGCTCGGATTCTTGTCGAGCCTTAGTCTGTGGAACTTGGACGCTTTGTCAAAAAAATCAATTTAGGCTCTTCACTATTTAGTTAGTTGTGCCAATGATATTAGCCATATATTCTCCGGATTCAGTGAGACTAATCTTGTTGAATCGCCCACTTTTTTCTCTTAAAATGTAACCGTCTTTTTCGAGTTTATTCAGGACGGCTTTATTCAGATTTACCCTGTTTTTTTGCTGTAATCTTCTTTGCTCCTCTTTAGACCGAAACTTTTTTTCATCAGCAAATATCTCCACTCCTTTCGCAACGAGGGTTTCGAGAATTTCTTCTGTATTCATCTTTTTTCCTTTTCGCCAAATGCTTGTCAAAACAATTTTTCCCGCGTCATCCGGCAGCTTGATTTGAAAGTTCTCTATGATCATGCCTTCCGATTTGTTACAAATGCTAAGCCCATGCAACTGTCTGTCTGAGTCATTTTTTGAATACTCGCTTGCACTTGCGTAATATACCTCTGCGTTGTGAGCCATAGCAGCCAAGGTTGCTCCAACCGAAGACAATCTACCTCCAGCAGACATGTTTACGTAAACAACATTTCCTTTAGATTTTTCTTCAAGAATAAGGCTAGATACGCTGTTCATGAGCTGTTTTATATCAAAGCAGTCCACTTCTTTCATAATCACTTCTATTTTTTTCTCTCTTAGCTTTCTGGTGACTTCATTAACATAATGCAATTGTTCCTTTTTTTCATCGGGATAATCAGGGTCTTCTGGTGTCACAAGAAGATAAACTCGGTTTGCAGGCAATTTTTCAAGCAAAACCACTGCTCTATCAATTTCGAATCCGAGCGGGATAATGTGCACATGTTGTTTGAAATTCA
>DATIXS010000234.1:0-6805 GCA_035518335.1 Candidatus Acidiferrum sp. | reverse complement strand
TGTTCGATAATCTGAGGCAAATCGACGGCTGTTTTGTTGAACACAAACGAAACAAACACGCGTTTTTGTTTTAAGATTCATTCATGTGTTAAAGAAATAGCGAGAAATAATAAGCATTTGTTGCCTTTCCAGTGATATTTTCTTCATAAGTTATATTATTTGCTATTATTTTTACTTAACCATTATTATTTATGCCTGACTAATAATAGTGTTAAATAGACCATATGACCATATGTAAAGTGTGAAATAAACAAATGTCGAAACTAGAAAAAGTTAAGAGCAAGAAAATAGTAGCAAAAGCAACTCCTGTTAAGGAAATACCCGAAGGAAGAAAAATCGCGAAAATACCTGAATATGACATGGTTTTCAAGCAGATCATTGAGAGTCCTGAGAAGATGTTTAAAGTTGAGGTTGAAGGGAAAACGGTTAGATCATTGTACGCACCATTTTCATTCCGAGTTAAGTCGTACAACAAGAAACCTGACAGAAAATTCAATACAGCACTCAGAGTACGCAACAAAGAAGTATATATTGTAAAATCAGACAAATAAGAATAAAACCTTCTCCCATATTCTTTTCCTTCTATTAGAGCAGATGTAAACTATGTCTGAACACAAACCCGAGTGGCCTGAATCTGGCGACCTCGTAATCGCATCAATAGAGAGTGTAATGGATTACGGAGCTTATGCTAACTTAGATGAATATAACAAACGTGGCTTCCTTCATATCTCCGAAATCTCAAGTGCCAGAATAAGAAATGTCCGTGACTATGTTAGAGAAAAACAAAAAATGGTCTTAAAAGTAGTTCATGTTAATCTTGAAAAAGGCCACATTGATTTATCCCTCAGGCGGGTCACAAAACGAGAAAGAATCGAAAAAATTAAAGCTTGGAAAAAGGATCGCAAAGGCGAAGTACTTTTGCGTGCAGTCGCAGAAAAAGTAGGCTTACCTATTCATGACGTCTACCAGACAGCTGGCACAATTCTTGAAGAAAAGGTTGGATTGTACGAGGGATTTGAAAAAGTACTCAAAGAAGGTACAGAAGCCCTAACCAAACTTGGAATACCTGAAAATATTGCTGAAGCTTTCGCACAAGTAGCAGAAGAACGTATTCACATAAAACTGGTAAAAGTTAGAGGCGTACTAGAAGTTCGCTGCATGAAACCTAATGGCGTAAAATGTATTCAAGACGCATTTCTAAGTGCTAAGAAAGCACAAAAAGCGAAAGATGTTAAAATTGAATTTTGTGTAATTGCTGCTCCAAGATACAGTGTTGAAGTTTCAGCAGACAACTGGAAACGTGCAGAAGATCTTCTCGATGAAGTGAGTCAAAACGTTGTTACAAACATTACTGAGGCAGGCGGAAATGGCTCCTTCAAAAGAGAAAAGCAATAGGTGAACAAATGAGGGAATCAACTGACAAAGTAGTGTGGGGTCATATAGAGAAGATCGGCAAAGGTACCCGAGCAACCTACGACCCTGCCAAAAAAACAATGACTTTCTGCTTTAAGCGGGACGCACAGACCACAAGCGAACAGCTTAGAAAACTTCGTGAAACTTTAATGAATGAACTTAAAGAACTCGGTTATAATAGCCGCATGAAATACAACGGAGAAGTAATTGCAGAAAGCATAGAGGAACAAGAAGTAGTTCTTTTGAGAAAGAACCATCAACTTACAATCAAACTAAATAAGAAGGGCTCAGGGAAAGAAGAAAACAATGTCTCAGAGGAACCAACTTAGACTTTTTC
Organism: Candidatus Acidiferrum sp.; assembly: GCA_035518335.1. Taxonomy (GTDB): domain Archaea; phylum Thermoproteota; class Bathyarchaeia; order Bathyarchaeales; family Bathycorpusculaceae; genus Bathycorpusculum. The sequence goes on along the minus strand of DATIXS010000234.1, from coordinate 5,055 downwards.
TTGAAGCTTCAAGAAGAAACGATTTTTTATTCCTGAACAAAGTTTTTCAATATTTTTATTCTTAATTCCTTCGAATTTTTAAAGAATATATCCTTAATTAAACAAAAGATAACTCAGGGAAAATCGATTAAGCGGAGAGATGAGATTATGTCACATAAGGGAGAAGCTTATTCAGCGTCTGGCGCGATTTTTTTAGATAACCCGATAAGAAGGCTTTTTCAGCCGCCTTCTGGGATTATAGAAAAACTTGGCATAAGTCCAACCGATGTTGCTATGGACTTTGGATGCGGCCCAGGTTATTTCACAATTGACTTGGCAAAAAAGGCAAAACATGTTGTGGCAGCTGATATTTCCCCAGAAATGCTGAAAAAAGTCAAGAAAAAGGCTGAGAAGGCAAAAGTTCAAAATATCCAGTTTTTGCAAAGTGACGGCAAAAAAATTAAACTTCAAGACGGCTCACTTGACTTGATACTGCTCGTTACAGTTTACCATGAAGTTGGCGACAGTGAAACCGTTTTGAAAGAGTTTGACAGGGTATTAAAGCCGACAGGCAAGCTTGCCATAGTGGAAGTTATAAAGAGTGGCATTTTCGCGTTTGCGCCAAAACAAAACCCAGAAGCCATAAAGGCTGAAGTAGAAGCAGCCAACTTCAAACTCCAAGGGATGATCCCTTACAAATCTTATGGTGTTTTCTTGTTTACTAAAACGTAACTGATTTGTTTATATGAAAAATGAAAATGGCATACCTAAACTTTTTTGTTAAGCTCTTTTTTGAACCTCTAATAAAAGATGTTCAAGTTTAGAGACCTAAGCTGTTGATTACGTTGCCCGAATTGGCATCAATTACCAGCACAATTTTGTTTCCTTTATGGTCAAACTTTGCGAACCATATTGGAGCATGCAACAACTCCACATCTCCAATATCAGAATCAGTGTGTATCGACTGAATCATGTGGTATTTCGAGTGCGCCTTTGTTGATTGAAGCTGATCAACCAAAGTCTTTGCTTGAGATTTGGCAACCTCTTCGCTTATATCGCCATTAAGAATTTTGACGCTCTTGGGTAACTTGGAAATGTCAAACAATTCTCTACCATCAAGGTTGAATTGGTACTCGCGCGGTTGATAATCAGTCAGCGCCTTTAATGCAATCACAGGAAAATTATAGTTTTCGTCCAGCTGCTCAGTCTTTCTCATTCCGCCGCCGACACCCATGCCCATTCCCCAAGCCATTATTCTTATCCGCTTCAACCCAAGAATACCGCTAAACAAATTGCCGGTTGCAAACTGCCTCTCGAAAGCGCGTCTGCGTCCTCCTCCGAAACCGCCACTCATTCCGCCAAATATTACGCCCATCAAAACTGCGGTTGAAGCAGATTGTGCAATTTGCGCAGTCTCATCCGCGGCGGTTATGCTTGTTCGGGCTGAAACGCTGACAATCCAGTAGGGTACATAAGTGAGGCTCATTTCTTCCTGCGTGGAGTCCTCGTGTAAATGTCTATGCAAAAGACCTCTGTCCATAAGCGGTGTGATTATTGAATTTGCCTGGTCAACTGTTGCAATCTTCAAAGCGAGCATTGTCTGTTTCTGGATATTAGTCCAACCTTGGGTTCCCAAAGTGACTCCATTGCCACAATATTCGCATGTTATAACCATCTCGCCGAACTTTGGTGTTATAGGGGCTCCGCAACTGGGGCACTTCAGCGATGATACTCCCGAAGGTGCAACAACTGGGGCAGTTGATGTTGCTGTGGGACTAGGAGCATTTAATCCTGTGCTTGTTCCGCATTTAACACAGAATGCTGCATCATCTGAAAGTTGAGTACCACATTTGTGACAATACATTTTTCCACCGACCTTTTTATAAACAGTTCTTTCTCTTAAATTTACCCCATAAAAGAAACAATCATGCTTTTCTGCAACCCAATTTTCACCTGATTTATTATGGGTTTTTGGGAAAACAACTAAATAGTTGAGCTCTGAAATGATAGATCTATGTATAAGAAACGTTCCCACAAGAAACTGTATTTTGGTATACTTCTCGTAATTATTTTAGCAGTTTCAACAGCTGCAATTGTCTATGCAACTCAATCTTCCAAATCACCGGCAGTTAAGGTCGGAGTCCATGTTGGTGACACTTTCACTTATAAACTGACAGGCGAATCAGTTTTAGGCAGCTTAGATGCAGTTACTCCAGCTTATCTCTCAGAATATAACGACACAGACTACTACCAAATCACCATAACAGCGGTAATTGGCTCTAACGTGTCTTTTAACACAGTATGGCGATTCACAAACGGAACAGAAATTACGAGCCCACAAGAATTGGATATAGCAAGTGGAAACAAAAGTGATACAAACGGGTTTTGGGCTATTTATCCCTCAAATCTAAAGGTATCTGATCTACTTCGTCCCACTGGATTTGATGGACAAATCGTTAACGCAACTAATGAACAAGCATATGGTGCTATTAACCGTCAAACAGATTTTTGGCAAATAGAAAACCAATTCGTCGATTCGAACGACCCAACAGGCAACACAATGCAAGACAACTACATTGGCATCTATTTTGACCAGCAAACAGGAATGCTTGTTAACTTAGAAAACATTCAACGTTACAACAACCCGCAATACAACATAATAATAACTTGGGCCCTAACAAGCTCAAATGTTTGGGCTGTTCAATAATTGGCCTATTAATGTTTTCTTAATCTTTGAAGCAAACCTATCATTCCTTAGAAATCAACTTAGATTGACACCGGCCAGTTTCAAGGCAAAATCAAGAGGAGATTCGCACTTTTCAACACCAACAAATCTATTGCCTAGCAGAAGTAGACGAAAAAATGAAATAGCCCATCAATGACAAGATAAAGCAAGAGGAACAACCTTGTCGTTTAAAGCAAAAATGCAAAAAGCAGCTAAAAGCAAAGACTCACGGATCATTTTGGCATTAGATTTTCCTTACGAATCTCCCGAAAACCAACACAAAGTGATTGATAAAGCACAAAAAATCCTCAATGCAGTTCATCCTTATATTTGCGCGGTAAAAATAAATCACCACCTTGTTCTTCCACTTGGAACCTTTGATGGAGTGCAAGACATTGTGGAGCAAATCCGTGGGCAGGGGCTGCTAGCAATTATGGATGCCAAAGTAAACGACATAGGAGCCTCAAACCAAGTTATCGCAGAATACTATTATGCTGCCGGTTTTGATGCCTTGATCGCTAATCCATTTGTAGGTTGGGACGAAGGTCTAAAGCCACTTTTTGAAGTCTCGCAGAGGCTTAGTCGAGGTGTGATTCTTCTTTGTTATATGAGTCATAAAGGGGCAAGTGAAGGTTACGGTCAAATAATTATCGATCCCCAAACTGGCGAGCAAATCCCACAGTATGTTTCTTTTGCGAAAAAAGCCTTGAAATGGGGCGCTGATGGAGTCGTAGTCGGTGCAACTTATCCCCAGAAAATAACTGAAGTAAAACGAATTATTGGAGAAGAAGTCCCTATTTACTCACCCGGGGTTGGTGCTCAAGGTGGCGCCGCTGAAACTGCAATTAAGGCAGGTGCCCGCTACCTTATTGTGGGACGAGAAATTACTCAGGCAGGCGACCCTGCTCAAACGGCAAGTCGACTTTGTGATTCAGTAAAAGGGATTTGACGTGTTTTTATCTGTTGCGTTTGTTTTCCCAAAGTTCTTTCTTTAACAAATCACGTACTGAAGATCTAATTACGCTGCTTCTGCTTGGATACATGTTTGCACGAACTAATTCATCTAACCCTTCCAGATACGCTTCTGGTAATAGAACTGTTACAAGTTTCACTTTTTTTCCTCCCTTAAACCATGTTAGCGATATAACATGTGGCAAATATAAAAGTTACCAGCAAACACTAACGAATCTAAATTATAGAAAACTTCGTTAAAGATCAAACAAAATATTTTGTTCAACCACTTAGATTCTACAAGTTTCTAAGCTGGTTTAACGTTCCCAAGTATGTACCATCCAGTAAGTAAAGCTCCGCATTATCAACATCCACTGCTTCCGAACGCAAAACAGGGCCAATCAAAGTTTCGCTGCCGATTTCTTTTCTAGGTCTAGTATCATTTACGGGCCTGCCACCGAGAAAATCGTTAAAGCTGGGCATTATAACAATCTCTTTTGTTTTTAGACTGATGTTAAAATGTTTTCTAAGTGTTTCGGCCACTTTTCCCTGAATTTTTACGTTATGTTTTTGCAGGAGAATCTTTGCTAAAGCTTCGGAGTCACAGCCTGCTTTCATCCACACTTGTCTTGTAATCTTAAAGCCAGCAGGATCACGAAAAACCACAACAGGATGCAAATGTCCCATAACCAACGTTTTACATTTCAACAAAGCCGGAGAAGGCCATTTATGCCCATGAAAAACCCCCACACCCCCAAAAACCGCTCCCGTAGCGGGCAAAAGCTGAACGTTATCTGGAAGAAGCGGTTCAATGTTAGCATCATGGTTCCCGCGAATAATAGCTATGTCGCCAACATTTTCTTTCAATTTGGCAAAAAAATCAGGGATATCATGCCACTCTCCTAGTTCACTTGAGACTACCGTGTATTTTACATCGCCAAGGATAACAAGTTGATTTGGCTTATATTTGGCGATTATAGCGTTTAATTTGGTGAGAATTTTTGGTGTTTGACTTGGAACATGGATGCCTTTTTCTTGAAGCGAAGTTTCCCAACCTAAGTGGGGGTCTGCGATAAGAAGAGTTTTGAGTTTTTCCGATTTTATGAGTGCTGCAGGATGTGGCCAGAGCAGATTCAACATATTGGCTTAACCAAGTTCAGTATTTTTTTGTGAATTTCTATATTGCCTGAAGCTACGAATCTCAAAGTTCTCGTAGGATCCAATTCAACATCTAAATTCTCATTTTCTGGGGTCGTCACGATTCCGCCTGCTTCTTTAAGTATTAAAAAGCCTGCCGCCACATCCGTTGTACGAATTTTCTCACGAATGTCTACAAAAGCGTCTGTTAAGCCATTAGCAACATAGCATAGCTCAAGCGCGTTGGCGCCAAAATGGCGGAT
>DATIXS010000233.1:0-7319 GCA_035518335.1 Candidatus Acidiferrum sp. | reverse complement strand
TTGGAACTGGAAGCTTCACCGATGGATCTGGAACAGCAAAAAACAGAATGGTTCCCCCATTTTCAACGCAGTCTAAAGCTGTTAGTGCTGCTGATGTTGCTCCAGTGCAGACAATCACTTGATCTGCTAACCTTCCATTGTTGACTTCTTTGAGTTTTTGAGGCAGGTTTTCTTTCGCATTTAACGGGTCGCTTGCGCCAAATTTCTTCGCAAGTTCCAGCCTGATTGGGTTAATGTCGGCAACAGCAATGTTTTCTAAGCCTTTGAATTTGGCGAGTTGCGTATGCAAGATTCCTGAAATGCCACCGCCTATAATTAGCACTGTGTCATCTTTTTTTAAATCCGCTAACCGTTGCCCTCTTGAAACACATGCTAAAGGTTCAATAAACGTGCCTTCTTCAAAAGACATATCATCTGGTAACCCGTAGACTCCACAATCAATGTTGATTTTTGGCACCCGAATAAATTGCGAGAACCCTCCTGGATAATAATTTGTTGTGTGCAAAGTGTGGCAAGCTGTGTGGGCCCCTCTTAAGCAGTAACGACATTTGTTACAGGGCACATGATGCGAAACAAAAACTCGATCGCCCACTTTCAGGCTACTAACATTACTCCCGACTTTGTCAATAACTCCTGTTGCCTCGTGACCCAACACAATTGGAGCTTTAGGAACCCTGTACCACTCGATAACATCGCTGCCGCAGATGCCGCTCGCCATAACTTTAAGCAACGCCTCATCATCGCCGATGCTTGGGATTGACATCTCTTCGATGTGAACATCATGGTTATTGTAGTAAACGGCGGCTAGCAACAGTTTCCACCCTGAAATAGAGTTTGAGTTAGGCTTTGCCTGCTTTTATTTGGTTGAAGAGGTCGAAAGCTTCTTGCGGTGTGTAGTTTTCATGGATGATTGCTCGGAGTCCTCTAATAGCGGCCACAGGGTTCTCGGTTTGCCAAACATTCCTTCCCAAGTTAACGCCTATAGCGCCCTTCTGCATGCCGTCATAAACAAAATCAAATACTTCTTTTTGTGTTTCAGCTTTAGGTCCACCTGCCATAACAACCGGCACTGGACAGCCGTCAACAACTTTTTCAAAGTTCTCCTTGCAATAATATGTTTTGACAACTCTTGCGCCAATTTCAGCTGAAACTCTGGCAACCAAAGCTAAGTAGCGGGCTTCCCTTTTTTCAAGTTCTTTTCCAACTGCTGAAACAGCCATTACTGGAACGCCATATTCTTCGCATTCATCTACAAGTTTGGCTAGGTTGCTAAGACTTTTATTTTCATATTTTGTTCCTGCAAAAACCGACATTGAAACTGCACTTACGTTTAATCGCAGGATTTCTTCAATTGAGGTGACTACACTTTCGTTAGCTAAGTCTTCACCTACCACTGTTACTGCTCCTGAAACTCGCAGAATGATAGGTTTCTCTATTGCTGGATCAATACAATTTCGCAAAACTCCCCGGGTAAGCATAATTGCATCAGCGTATTGATAGATTGGTTTGATTGTTTGTTCAGGTTTCTCGAGTCCATGTGTCGGTCCTTGAAAGTATCCATGGTCAACGGGCAAAAAGAGGGCTTTGCCATCTTTCTGGATAAGTCTGCTTAATCGGTTTTTCATACCCCAATCCATAACTATTTCTCCGAGGAAGCTTTTGGTTTAAGAATTAAATAACCTTTTTGTCGTCTAACAATCAAATGAAAACCAGGGTCAAGAACAATGGCATAAAATGTTGAATGAACCAACATTTAGCCACTTTTTCTATCTTAATTTTTTAGTTTGCTTTGCTTCATCAAAATTATTGTAGAAACTATTGTAAATATTATAATGGTGATGACTATTACAACGTAAAAAACTGATGATCTTTGAAGTTTGGGGCTTGAAGTGACAGATGACGTTTTCGGGTCAATAGTAGGCGTTGGCGAGTGTGGCAAGAGTGTCGGGGAAGGTGTAAAATCTTGGGTTGGAGTTGTTGAATTTGGGGTCGAAAGTGTGTATGGTGGATTTGATGGTGAAGACGGCAATACTGCTCCTACATTGACTGCTGTTGCATCGTCAGAGTAGCCACTGCTTTCAGTGGTACCTAAAAAGTCAAAGTTTACAAGTTGGATTTGCGTCAGGCTGCTGATCCATTTATAGCCCCAGCAATAAGGCACAACAAGCTGCAGTCCGTCTAAAGACTCATTATCTTTTTGGTAAGCTACCAAGATGCTGCTGTCTTGAGAGGCTTTGTCGATGGTAAGATCTGTTGTGTAGCCATCGGATGCAAAGAATGCCACTTTAGCTGCTCCTGCGGACAGGTTTGCCTGTTCTATTAAATAGGAAAGCTCCACGCCCGTCCAAATGCCTTGATTCAAGGGAGTTCTAGGGTTGTCTACGCAGTATAACTCAGCATACTCGCTGGTTCTAGGCATAGCTTTGACATCGTCCAGAGTTAAGTTCAAATTGTTCACCACAAAACCCCGTATGGTGAGGGCTAAGTCAGAGTTGGCGGTTTGAGCTTCGGCTGTAGGCAGTTTAAGGTTGCATGCTACAAGTGCTAAAGCTATAATAATTATTACTGCAAATGTGAGAACTCCTTTTTTGTCCATTCTTGAAGTCAAGCAACTCTTCCTAAAAAGATCATGACGCGTGTCATATTTAAATTATGATATTTCTATCAATAATATGCTTTACAATTTGTTAAAACATGAATCTTCATATTTCATCTATTTCAACCTGGGTTTTACGATTAAATACCCTTTTTCTATCAGCCAATGGTGAAATTGCCAGGTGGAAAATAGGCAAGCGTTACTGCATTTTTGTCTCGCCTGCTCGTAGGCCGTGGATCCTTCTTCGAGTCTGTTTAATTCCATTTGTACTTTGCATTTAACATCTTTGCAGAATTCTCTGCGCTTATACTCCACGTACTCTTCAATTGTCATTTTCATCGTTGGCTAACTCCTCATTTAGACTTAATAAGCTTGTTTTCTGCTAGGCATGTGCTTTTAAGGTGCGTTTCTAATTTTGCTTTATGCCTATATTGTATCTGATAGGTGGAGAAAATGTCTTTAAACGAAGCGCACGGGAAGTAAACGAGAGAGCCTTCCAAAATGCAGGAAAACCACTAAATGTTCTTGTGTTTTCTTGGGCAAGAGCTTCATTCGATAATTCATATAAGAAAAGGAAAAAGCTTGTCGATTATTTCATGAGCCTTGGTGCTGATTCAATAAGCTTTGTAGATTTCTCTGATTCGAATGAAGTAATTGCAAAAAAAATGGCTGATTCAAACTTGGTTTATTTGACAGGCGGACTTCCAACTATTCTTCTTGAACGTCTTAAGAAAATGAGTGTTGACCATTTGCTGCATGATTATTGCGGAGTTATTGTTGGGAGAAGTGCCGGGGCTTTGGCACTTTGTCGCAAATGCGTAATCACTTGCCGCAGTAGTTTGAAATCCAAAATTATCGATGGTCTCGGTTTAGTTAACATCACGCTCAAAGTTCACTATGAACCAGAAAAAGGCGATACCTTGAAAACGCTGTCAAAGAAAGATACAATTTATGCCCTGCCCGAAGGTTCAGCGATAATTTACAACATTGGTGTTTGCTCATTTATAGGAAATGTTTACTTATTTCAGGAAGGACAAATGCGCACATTGCAAAATGTTGACGCTAATTCAAGTCAAACGTTTGAATCCAAGTAAAATTAAATAATCAAGACAAATTTCAATATTATGACAAATCAAATAGAGAATGGCTGTAATGGCAATAACTTACAATTTGGGAACTGGACCTACTGCATGGTATAGCACATCGCAGGATGGAAACGTTACTGTTTCTGTCAAAAGTGGCTCGCCCCTGAAACCCAGAGCTATCTGTGTAGGTACAGCTATCCTAGAATCTTACTGGATAAATACAGGCAAGACCAGTAGCTGGCATTTTGCCCCAAAGCTACTGGACCCAACTCAAGTTCAGTACATTGAATCGACGGATGTATATCAAAATCAAATAATCACTATCGACTTAGGCAAACGGATGTTTCCAGCCTCAGGATTCATATTACCCAACCTAACAGGCGAAATCAAAGCACCTGCAATCCACTTTGATTTGCCCCATGCCTATGACCTATGGGTAGCAATTCTGCGTTCACCATCATCTCCCCTAAAAATAGGTATAGAAAAATCGCTTATCACAATATCCCATAGTTCGGCGCAAGCTATGGCTCAAATTGAAAGCGGTACAGCTGACCCAGAAGAAACGTCATCGCTGCGTGCCGACGTTTCAGTGAATGGCGAGGGCTTCAAGAAAGTTTTGCTTTCGATCAAAAGAAGTGTCGAAAGAGCCTCATTCGAAGAAACTATTGGGGACCTGACCAACGGTCTTGAAACATTCACTTGGAAACCAACGACAAGAACCTTCAATACAATACTCGTGACCTACTCAGACATGTTCATGAACCACTATGTAGGCTTGTTACAACAGCTCGGCGCAGAAACTAACCGAAACTTGGCGTTCCGGTCTTATTTACCAAGACCCTTTGTACTCTGCGATGGCGAAGGCATAGACTACACGATGCGCTTAACTGGAGATAAACACATTTTGGGACATGAAAAAGATGAAACCAAACTTACAATGACCACATAGCCTAAAATTGTCTTTTGTTAATTCTTTGAAGACTTCCAAGAAACCGCTAAAATTACAGCAACCAACACGAAGACAAGGAGCACAATTCCCAATACAGTGAGTGGAATCCTAAAGACAGGTTCAGCATGAAGAACTGTTGTAGACGGGTGCATGAACATACCTCCCAGATAAGCTGCTAAGAAAAATCCTACAAATACTGCACCTACACCTTGAAAAACAAACAGAAAATTACGTATCATCTTACTGTTATGTTCCAAAGCAAACCCTCATCAAATAATAACAAACATTTTAATTATATAAAACTTTAATTCGCTTCAACCGACAAACCGAAAGTATAATATATTAAACTAGTCGAATGTTTTTCACACAATCGTGATTCTAATGACAGAGCTTAAAACAATTACTCCGTTGAAAGTAGGCTTACTACTAGTTGTTGCCTCATATTTCTTATTCACGTTGCACGCGATGTTTACCCTTCAATGGTGGAATGAATGGAACTTGGGGGGGTCATTCAACTTTGGTGTTTTCATAACCGACGTAGCGGCGTTTCCTGGGCTTATAGTTCGTTTCTTAGGCAGCCTAATTGCTTTCATTGCCGTCGTTCTTGCTTTAACCAAAAAAGGTCTACCCCAATCATCCGTCTACAAACTTATCAAAATTGTTCTTGTCTTAGAAGCCTTCTACTGGTTAACTTTGTTGCCATCAGGAATCTGGGGAACCTTGCCAACAAGAGCGGGTTTTAACCTAAGCTTTCTAGTATCGACTGGGCTACCATGCTTAGTGGCATCAATAAGCATTCCCATTTGCTTATTCGCACTTGTAAGAAATCTAGGGGCAAACAAACCTCAAAAGGCCGCAATCAAATGGTCGATGATTGCCGGGATTTTCTACATTTTATCTTTCTGGCTTAACAACAGCGGTATGTGGATAATTACGGTAATACAAAAAGGCTTTGATTATGTCCTCAGTACACCACAATTCGTGGTAAGTTTTTCAACCACTTTGTTTGGATTACTTGCTCTTGCAATATTCACAACGTACCTTGCTAAGAAATCGATTAGAACAGAACAAGTGCAGAGCTTAAAGATTGGATCAATCGGTGCTGTCTTGACCAGTTTAGGTTTATATTATTTATGGAACTACTTAACATGGATTTTCTTTGGCGGCTGGAATCAATGGTATGCATGGATACTCGGTCACAACTTAGACCTTTGGCTGCTTTCACTTCCACTCTTAGGAATTCCTTTGCTTTTCGCAAAAAAAGCTGATCCAGAAAATAATCCGTAATCTTCAGGAGCACAAACACAGAAAACATTTGTACTGGCAAGGTTTTAGTGGTTCTTTCAACTTTTTGAAAGAGGTACCTTTTTTATATAAAAAATTATTTTCTTGACCTTTATTGTCTTAAGTGTTTTATTCCTAGGATCATTTAGCAGCGTCTTTGGCGAAATGATGTCATCACCCGTTGGAGTTGCTGCAGGTGACGTCTTCCGCTATAGCTACATCTGTTATTTTAGTTCAAGCGACCCCCACGCGGTTCCTCCAGCAGCACTAACTTGGATCAATCAAACAAACTATTTCATGATTAATGTCACCAGAGTATCTGGATCAACAATAAACTTCACGATGCTGATGAGTTTGAATGGTTCAAACTATCTTGGCGTCTCCAGCATGAACGTTGGGACTGGCGCGCCCTCAGTTTCCGAATACGGTGGTCCGAGCTCTTTCTATTTCATGGCAAACAACGTAGGCATGATGGGAAAGATGTTTCCGTCTGCAGCTTTTAACCCAACCATAAACAATACTTCAATGATGAGTTATGCCGGCGGGTCTCGATTAACCAATCATTTTGTCACTACAACCGAAAATAATCAGATTAATGACCTCGAATTCGGAAGATTTCTATTTTGACCAAGCCACCGGCATGATGACACAGTGGCGTGAAGAAACAATTCAGTCAGGCTCCGTTCAAACAAATAGTACTCAAGTAATGAAGATTACCTCTTCTTCGGTTTGGGTTATTCCAGAGTTTCCACCATCTACTATTGCATTGGGTTTCATTATTGTTGCGTCGGGTTCAACTTTAGCAGTTTCTAAAATCGGCAAATTCAAAAGGGGCTATTCCAAGATTAGATTTGTTATTTGAGGTGTTTATGATGGACGAGAAAAAAAACAAAGCGGATGATCATGATGCTTGTGTCAGGGCTGTTGCCGAAGAGTTAAGACGGGATAACTGGACTGTAAAAGCGGATTTAGAGGGTCACGATAAACCATCTGAGATAAGCAAGGGTTATGTCCCAGATATTCAAGCAGAAAAGAAAGGGTGTTTGACAAGAATTTGTGAAGTTGCAACTCCTGAAATGTTTGAAGGCAACAAAAAGCGTTATGTTGATTTCAAGAATTATTGTAGCGAATATGACTTCCACTTTTACGTTGTTGAAAAAGATGGAACCCGCAAGCAAATTGATCCGGAAACATTTGGAAAAAAGTAGGAAACACAATGATTTAGAATATCCCTTGCTCCTTTTTTTAATAACTTTTAAAAGTACTAAAGACAACAGTCAGGTTGTCTCTTATGAACAAATCAGTCCTGCTTGCTGTAGCCTTAATCATACTCATAGTACCAGCTTTGTTATTTTCGGAAGCTTTCGCAGATATCTCTATTGGCGTTAAAAAAAGCGATTGGATA
>DATIXS010000232.1:0-5823 GCA_035518335.1 Candidatus Acidiferrum sp. | reverse complement strand
TATGTGTGCTTGAAAAAAACCCGAGTAGCAATAGTAATAATCCAACCAATACTATGAACCCACCAATGAACAATGTCATTGCTGAATCAGGGAGAGCTGAACCAAAAGAGCCACCATTTCGAACCATACCAACGGAAAAGTAAGATACAACGATTCCCACAAGTACAAAAATGAAGCCAAACATGAGATAAAAACTAAACGAACTTGCCATAGTGTGACCCCACGATTTATGTTTTTGACGCGACTTCAGTATGTGACAAACTTGACTCGTCTTTTCCTTAATATATCTGAAAAGCTTAAGTTTTATGAATTGAAAAACAAAATTGAAAATAGTCTTTTTTAAGTCAAATTGCACTCGAAAAAAGCTCGAATCGTAGATGAAAAAGAATTAAGGAGACAAAAAAAGGTTCTTACAAAAGTTCTTATCCTATGGTAATCGGTTTGGGCTTTCGAGTTGCTCCGCATTTGCTGCACTTTTCTTCAACCATATATCCACTTGTTTTATTTTCATATTTGATTTGGCCTTCTGAATACCAAGCTGTGCTCTCTTCCAAACTTCTTTTGACTGGCATAAATTCATGGGAAGATCTTTTGAGAAAGTCTAAAGTTCTTGAGTTTTCTAAGAGTTTCGCGTTAAGTTCTTCAACTTGTAACAATTCATCATTTTGATATTTTTCTAACTGGGTTTGAATTAATTTAAGTTTGTCAAGATCATTTTTCAATTGGCTTATTTGAGCAGAGGCTTCTGGAATAGCTTCATATCTGTTGATAGTTTTGTCGATTTTTTCAATTTCAGCAGATATTGATACTTGGTGATTTCTTATTTTTGCGAAGTTGTTTACTATTTTGTTAATGTTTTTGTTTTGTTCAACTAGGTTTTCGATTTGGGTTTTGTAATTAAAGAATTCTTGATCGTAGTTTTGAGGGTTTTTATAGCATAAAGGTTGTTTGCCTTCAATTTCTTTTGTTGTATCTAAAACACGGGCTGCTTCTCGCTTGATTTCATCAATTAGGCTTCTGTTGGGAATCTGATAATTTTGCCATTCATCTGCGATTGATTTCATTTTATTGATTACACTTGATCTTAACTTTGCTTTTCTTTCTAGATGAATTGCGTCTTGCAACTGTCGTGTGATCAGGTCAATTCGAGCTTTTGCTAAAGCGTCAATTGATAACTTTCCTTTGGGCGTCAGTTCAAAAACGACTTTGTTTTTCCAACTAACTTTCCGTATTAAGTGCTTTTCGCATAGCCTGTTAATACTCATTTGAGCCTGTTCTATGCTAGTTTCTATTTTGCAGCTGATTTTTGCAATTGCCAGTTTTTCAGTTTGCTCAGTAGTTGCTTTTTTGTTAAGATAATCCAAGATAGCGTTGTCAATTGAGAACTTACCTGTGTCATTGTCAGTCGTGTAGGTACAACCCCATTTAGGTATGATAGGTCTTGGTCAGACTAAATACGATTGCAATATAATCGAATTTGACTTTTATAAATCAATATCTAACTTATAGTCTACCTCGGACTTAGAACCCATATCAAAAACTCTGGTTTTTCAAGTCGAAAATGTTGGAAATTCGGAAGGCAGTTAGCATAAAAAAGAGAGTAAGGTTGTTAACATGTTGGATTTGCTTAAGTTAGTTTTGTGCCGCACTCACCGCAGAAGCTAGTGCCTGCAGGGTTTTTAGCGCCACATTTGGGGCATATCTTCAGTCCTAATGGCGCTCCGCAGTTATTGCAGAATTTGCCTGACCCTGCTGGTTTTCCGCATACTGGACATAGTGTTTGTCTCTGCGTTATTTCGCCTGTGTAGACTTGTGTGGTTTCAGCTTTTTGTTTGATATCTGTAACCATTTTTTCAGCTCTGGCTGCAGCTACTTCAGTGCTTTCCCTTGGTGCATCTTCGACGCATAGTCCCTCTTGCTCGTTCCAATCGTTTTCGCAGACGTATTTGTGGCATCTTGGGCATCTTTGGAAGTGACCTTTCGCTTCGTTTTGTGCAAGTTCAAATGCTTGTTCATGCTCTTTGTGCCATTCTGGTGTCATGCCTTGGAATCGTTCACTCATGGCATCTGCTCCTTGTTGAAGTGAATAGCCGCCGCTGCGTCCAGCTAATTGTGATCCGATGGAGGCGACTTGGCCTACTCCTCTCCAAAATCCTTTTTTCTTGTAGGTTTTGCTTGCGATGAAGTTTGTTTTGTAGCCATCATTGCATATGTCGCAGTTGAAGGTAAATTGGAATCCAGCATCCGAGCTATTGTCTTGGTAATTTCGAGTGAATGGTTGAAGTGGCATTTTTTTATCTCCCTGTTATGTTTAGGGGTTTCCCGCATTTTATGCATTTCTCTCCGAGCGGTGGCTGTTCGGTTTTGCATTTAGCGCAGATTATTGTGAGTCTTTTGCCGCAGCTTTGGCAGTAGTCTCCAAAAAATGTTGGCTTTCCGCAATATGGACAGTTTGTTTGTAGCGTTAAGCCGCAACTGCTGCATTTGACTTGTCCAGTTTCTGTTGGATTTCGGCATTTAGGGCAACGTTGAGGCCCAACGGGGTTAACTTTCCCACAGAAGGGACATACGTTGTCGTCAAAGGATACGAGTTTTCCGCAATATTTACAAGGATGCTTATAACCTGGCATTTATTGGTCTCCTTTACTCCATTTTTCGGTGTCATCTATACTTTTGGTGTTAAATGCTAATAAGCTAATTACATCAGCTTTCCATTGTTCTTGGGATGCATGGATTACCCTCCCTATAAATTGGTCTCTTAGTGCTTTGAGGGAGGGAATTTTTGATATTGCGAATCTATATTGTGTATATTGAGTGCTTTCAAGCTGATTTTCTGTGAGGTAGATTGGTTCTCTTCTGAAGTTGATTTCAATCATGGATCGATTGAAGTTCTTGATGAAACTCTCAAGTTCTTTGGATAAATCTTCATCTTTAGTTTGCGCGTATTCTTTTCTTCTTACTGCTTTAAAAAAGTAGGTTGCTCCAGTTGAGCCTTTTTTTGGTTCTTCAACGCCGTTTTGGTGTAGGTCTTCTTGTACTTCTGAGTCTTTGTTTTTTGGTTGGGTTTTATTTTCTTCTAAGTTGTCTTGAGTGTTGAATGCTTCTAGAGCAATTGTGTTGCTAAGTCTGTTTGTTCCTGGATTGAGAAGTGGGAATAAGATCCATATGTATGTACCTGTTAAGTCGCCCATTAGTCCGCGTTTTATTCCTAAACAGACTTGGCCTTTTGCAGCAATAGAATATAGGAACCCATATTCCGTCGTTAATCCTGCTTCGTCTATTTTCTTGGTAAGTCGTCGCCAGAAGTCGATTGATTGTTGTTCGATTAATTCTCTTTTTGCCGCCTGCCCATCTTTCATTAAAGCTGCTAGTTTGGTTATAGTTATTGGTGTTGCTTCTGGGATTAATTCCTTAATGTTTTGTTGTGTTCTAAGAATCATCTTATTTATGGCATCTGAAAGGGCTTTTGCAAATGGATCAAAGTTTTGTCCAAGTTGGGTGAATTCAGTTTTTCCTTGGGAGTCGTTTGTTATTGTTATCTTGTAGTCCTGTTTGTTTAAAGTGGTCATGTAGCAATATGGGAGACGGATAGGTTCGTTTTTTTGAGGCAGAACTACTAGTGCTGTTTCGTAGAGACGGATTTCACAGTTTCCGGTTTGATTTGTTTGGCCGTTTTGGTCGAGTTGTATGTATCGTCCTTCGAAGCCAGCTTGGAAGAGTGATTCTTCGATAAGCAAGTATTTGAGGAAGAGTTCATTTCGAAGCTTGAATAGTTGGAAGAGGAAGTCTTCGTAATGATATCCCAACCCCCAAAGGTTTAACTTTTCTCTTGAATTTAAGAAAAGGTCAATATTATAATCGTAGTCTGATATTCCGATAATGTCGGTATAAGAAAATAGCATTGGCTCTCCGAATGTAATGGTCAAAGTAAGGTATTGTTCATCGAGAGATGCTTTTGCTTCTCCTTCGCTTCTTACTTTTGACTCGTTGTCATAGAGTTTGTAGTTGAGTGCAAATTCCATGAGTGTCGCCTTTTATGATTATTTATGCTGTAAGTGACATATCTAATTTTGCAATTCAGCCAACAAAAAGCAATAAGTTTGAGGATAAACTCTTTTTAGTATTAGACTAGTCATTCAATTTTTTTGATTTTCACAACTGAAATGATATCTGTCAGCAGGAATTGTAATTGTGAATCTGGCACCTTCTCCGGGCTTGCCGTTTTCTTCAATGGCCTAGTGTACGCTTCCATTATTCGTTTTATCATGAAGGCCAAAACCTTTTTCGAAGAGATGCTCTTTCATTTCTTCCGAGATTCCAACGCTATCATCTTCATAAATCAATAACAGTTGATTTCTTACTTCTTTGTAGCGTAGTTTAATCCGTTTTGTCTTGCTGCCGTATTTTAACGTGTTGTCCATTAAGTTGTACAGAACCTATCTGAGTAGAGAATCAGCAATAGCAATTAGACCTTTGCATCGCATTCTCGGAATTATTCAGTGCTCTTTTGCGTTCCGAGGGGCAAAGAAATCAATGTTATAAACGCCTTTGTCGAAATCCTTTTGTGTGAAACCAGTGAATTCGAAGGCTTTTTTGTTAACGTAAGTAATTTTTCCTTTAAGGTCAGTTTCAAATACAAACTCAGGCAAAGAATTGACTAATGTTTTGAAATTGATTCTCTTGTTTTTGGTGCATTTAATAATGGCTGCATCATGCACATTAGCAATCAGTTCGGCCATAATTTCTTGTTCCAATTTTAACACTTGATTTAATTAGAAAGAACAATTTTTAAAATATGTTAAATCATTTATTAAATAGGAAAACATATTCAAAATATGGTTTGGTAAATAGAGGACTTTCTTGGCGAAAGCAGACATTAGCCACTTAGCCTGCTTTGTCTAACTTGCCTGAGATCAAGCGCATTTCTTAATTCTGTTTAAGATTATTCTTTCAGTTTGGGGTTTGATTCCTTTGCATGTTAAGTACTCAAAAGTGTCAAAGGTATTAGAAAATGGAGAGTAGATCGAGTTACCATTATCTCGATGAATTAATTTGTTTTTAACAGTATGCCCAGATTCAAAAAGAGAAGTCTCCATGGCAGATATGGGTTAATTCATGTTCCAAGCTCTCTACAAGGCTAGTAGCTTGTTTAATCAAAATAATGAAAGCTTCTTCAAATACAAACGTGCATGCTTCAACATATTTGTCACTAAAATCTACGCCATATTCTTTAACTCGGGTATCAATCACGCTAGGATTTTTCTGTAATAGTTTTAGCATGTACTCGAAGTCTTTTTCATCGAATGTGTAGGCATAGATGTCTGGAAATGGTTTATCTGAAATTTTTTTCCAAACAACTTTAAGGAGTTTGGTAGAAACTGTTCTTGCAGAGGTTAATTTAGGCAAATTCAACATGCTATCACTCTAAATTGTAAATTAAAGAGTTTATCAAGATTCAGGTTCTTTTTTTGAGGCCTCAAACATCTAATCTCCGATTTTTTGCTTTTTAATCCAAATTCGATGTTTAGCAAGTAAGTTTTAGGATTCCTTAGAGAATATAAAGCCCTCGTCCCCTAAAATTCTCTTTTTAACTTGAAAAGTCGTTTCTAAAAAATTAATGGAGCGTTGGTACGGTAAAATACGGTTGTTGCACCACCAACACACCCACAAGCCTTCTTATTACAGTCTATAGAGTATCATAGTATAATTCATCATAGCTAGGGAAAACTTTAATGGCTAACTGTCCGACTTGCACAAAAGAAATAGTCAAGCCAGAGAAATCTCTTAAAAACTGTGTTTTCCAAATAGATTTCTATATTTGTA
>DATIXS010000231.1:0-4285 GCA_035518335.1 Candidatus Acidiferrum sp. | reverse complement strand
TAAACTTAATTAGATACCGCTTGTTATCAGAAACTTAATTACTTAGCAAATTAAAGAGTAATATTAGTTTTAGATAGCTTAAATGAAGTGATTTTGACATGATTAGCGCTTTACCAGTAGAAAAACTCAGAAGAATATGTGATCCCACTTTTATGCAATGCGAATCAACCAAAAACCTGGTTCCTTTAGGTGAAATTATAGGCCAAGAAAGAGCCGTCCGAGCATTAAAATTTGGTCTAGGCATAAAAAACCACGGGTTTAACATGTACGTAGCGGGTTACCCAGGAACAGGAAGAAAAACTGCCGTGAAAAACTTTGTAGAAGCTCAAGCTCAAATCCAGCCAGTTCCGCCTGACTGGTGCTACGTCAACAATTTCGCTAACCAATATGAACCTAAAGCCATTCAGTTCCCACCTGGAAAAGGAAAAGAATTCCGCGAGGACATGAAGAATTTTATAGAAAACATAAAGAACGCTTTGCCTAAAGCTTTTGAAAGCGAAGATTACGCTGCCAGAAGAGAAGCTACAATTCGAGTTCTAGAGACCCAGAGAAAACAGTTAATCGACGAATTAAGCATAAAAGCTCAACAAGAAAGCTTTGTAATTCAAACTACACCTGTTGGATTGCTCCTCATACCTGTATTAGACGGCAAACCACTTAGTGAAGAAGAAATGTTAGCTTTGCCCCAAAAACTGAAGGAAAAAATTCAGGAAAAAAGGGAAAAGTTGGAGACAGAATTCAGAAACACTATGCGCCAATTAATAGATATGGAAAGAAAAATTCACGACGCATTAAAAAAACTAAACAAGGAAGTTGCCCTCTACGCAATCGGCAACCTTGTTGAAAGTATGAAGGAGAAGTATAGAAACACTCCCGAAGTGACGACATATCTTAAGGCTGTAGAGAACGATATTTTGGATAATCTGAGTCAATTCGTAAGAAGGGGTGGTGAATTTCAGGAGGCAGGGCTTCCATTCGGGATGCCTTGGATGAGAGAGGACCCCTACAAGAAATATGAGGTCAATGTCATTATTGACAACTCCGAAAATAAAGGCGCACCGGTAATCGTGGAAGGCAATCCCACTTATCATAATTTGCTTGGAAGAACAGAAAAAGAAGCCCAATTTGGCGCTCTAACTACTGATTTCTCGATGATTCGACCTGGAGCCATTCATAAAGCCAACGGGGGATACTTGATTATTCCAGTTGAAGAGTTATTAAGAAACCCATTCTCATACGACGGTTTGAAACGAGATCTCAGAGATGGAAACATAGTCATCGAGGAACCAGAAGAGCGCTATGGCTTCTTGAGCGTTAAAACCCTTAAGCCTCAACCGATTCCTTTGTCAGCCAAAATAATCCTCATTGGAGATCCTTACGTTTACCAATTGATGTTTCAACTAGACACTGATTTCAGAGAACTTTTCAAAATAAAAGCAGAATTTGATACAGTAATGGATAGAACCGAAGAAAAGGTAAACCTGTATGCCTCGTGGGTGTGCACATTTTGCGAAAAAGAACATCTTAAACATCTTGAAGGCACAGGAATAGCGAAATTGGTTGAATATAGTTCAAGAGTAGCGGACGACCAGTATAAACTATCAATACAATTCTCACACATTGCCGATATTATTCGTGAAGCCAACTTTTATGCAGAACAGGAAAATGCTGAATTCATAACTGGCGCGCATATTAAAAAAGCAATAGAAGAAAAAGTTTACCGGTCAAAACTCATCCAAGAAAAAATCCAGGAAATGATAAAACGCGGCTTCTTCTTAATTGATACCACAGACCAAAGCATAGGCCAAGTAAACGGCTTATCTGTTATGGGACTTGGCGATTTTGCCTTTGGTAACCCTTCACGCGTAACCGCAAGCATAAGCTTGGGAAGAGAAGGCGTTATTGATATTGAAAGAGAAGCAAAGATGGGTGGACCTATACACACAAAAGGCGTCCTAATTCTTAGCGGCTTCATAAATGACAAATACGCCCGAGACAGGCCTTTGAGTCTTTCAGCTAGAATAGTATTCGAACAGAATTACGAAGGTATAGAAGGCGACAGCGCTTCAAGCACGGAATTATACTCGATCCTTTCCGCAATTTCAGGACTCCCAATAAAGCAGAACATAGCTGTAACCGGTTCAGTAAACCAGAAAGGAGAAGTGCAAGCTATAGGCGGAGTAAATGAAAAAATCGAAGGATTCTTTGAAGTCTGCAAACTAAAAGGGCTTACTGGACAACAAGGAGTAATGATACCCGAAAGCAACGTACAAAATCTAATGTTGAAAGAAGAAGTCATTGAAGCAGTAAAAGCAGGAAAATTCAACATTTACGCTGTCAAAACCATTGACGAAGGCATAGAATTTCTCACTGGAACAAAAGCTGGTCAACGAAGCGCAGATGGAACTTTTGAGGAAAACTCAGTAAACTATCTTGTCAACAAGCACCTTACCGACATGGCAGACAAACTCAAGCAATATGCAACTTCTGAACCCCAGAAAAAAACTGAAAGCTAACTCGAATCATCAGAAGAGCTTTTGCCCTTCCTTTTTTGTTTATTTATTGCCACATCAGAATATGGATTTTGAATCTATATTCTAAATAATTAAAGCTTATCTTGTTATTCAAAGAAAGAGAGCAACCAGGTGTAAGTTTGATAGCTCTACCTGGTAAACGAAGCAAAGGCTTAACGATCATGCTTCTTCCACTATTAATGATAATTTTCGTCATGGGATTTTGCATGTCCTGTCTTGGCGAAGAGAAGAGAACTAGCAAAAATAACCATAAGCGACTTGAAAATGATCAAATAAGAATAATGCCTATAGTTTTAGAAGAACAAGAAGCAATATCCGTATGATTCTTTAAGAAAGACGCTACTTCTTAATCATTTGACACTTTTAAATGAAATTTCTAGCTAAAGCTGCATGCTTGTTGTTGACTCAACACAACCACAATTCCATTTATACTCGGCGGTGAGTTGTTAAATTGCGAGAAATAGCCATCCAAGAGGTACACCCAAGCTTGGCTGGTCAGCCGTTAAACAGGGCGCGAATCGTCACAGCCTGAGAGATCAGGTCTTATTTTGGTTCGCGACTTGGATTAACATGTGCGATCTGCCAAGCCTCCTTCTATTTACTGATTGCATGTAGTTTCGAAGGTTTTTTTTGTAGAATTAATTGAGATTTCATCGCCGTTCAAGAAGTTTTAATTTTAGCGTTAATGAT
Source organism: Candidatus Acidiferrum sp. (assembly GCA_035518335.1). Taxonomy (GTDB): domain Archaea; phylum Thermoproteota; class Bathyarchaeia; order Bathyarchaeales; family Bathycorpusculaceae; genus Bathycorpusculum. The sequence continues at coordinate 1,061 of DATIXS010000231.1, read as the reverse complement.
TGATCTGTTTACCCAATGTTAACAATAATTTTTCTCATTTAGTTAGCAACTCAAGTGTTCAGTGCAGTAAACGAAAATAAACAAGCCACACCGCCTAAAGGATTCAATTCTTTTCACTTTCACTACACTCTCCTCTGTTTGACAATGTTGTTTCTCCAATGCGCTAAATAAGGTAGAAAACGAGTTCCTGTTTTGTCTATATTCAGGAAGAACAAAAAGAATGCCCAAAAGTTTAATTGTTGAAATTTCCAGTGGCTCAACCAATATTTTCTTTAAACATGCCAGATGTGAACGATCTTCTCCCAGAATTTGCACCAGCCGACTTCTCTTCGTAGTCGCTTGAGTGTTTTCGCCAAAGGTAGTGAACGTAAATTGAGTTACAAAGCAAACATGCATCCTAAAGTCAGCCAAGCAGAAATGGCTGTTTTCCAAACACTAAGTATTGTTGGATTAACGAGCGGTATGATTACCCAAAAACCTATTATTTTGAAATCCACAATTCCAGATTTTTGCTGGGTTGAAAAACGAAAAATTGTTTATCTTGACGGTAACCCTGTGCATCGTAAAGACAAGCAGATAGCACGTGATAGTGAAATTGATGAGCTTTTAGAGGTTCAAGGCTGGGATGTACTTCGAATCCCATATGACCCGCCTCTAACTCAAAAGGGGTTAGAAGAAATCATGGCAATCATAAAGCGCTTCTTAAACGTAGATGAAGAAATCTAAAATTCAAGCTTTTTTAGAGCTAAATTGAACCTTAGGGTTCAAAAAGCTTATTTTTATCCCAAGAAACGCCTCAAGAAGGCTCGGAAGTGCTAAATTTTCGTGGAAAAGACTTGCATGGTCTTTGAGCAGTGAACTATTCTTCCATGAAATCAATAAGCGATTGAACTAAAATGACATATTGTTCAGTTAAAAATTGGGTTTCTACAGTTCACTAAAAAATTAGAATAAGAGCTTATGCAAGGTATAATACACCTGTTGTTACGGTTGAGGGATATGCCCCAGTTGCATTTTTGCAAAAAACTTTCAACTCCGCAATCTCACTTGAGGAACAACTG
>DATIXS010000230.1:0-10047 GCA_035518335.1 Candidatus Acidiferrum sp. | reverse complement strand
TACTACTTAAAAAAACATTCAGTTTAACGCTAATGCTTAATTCATTTGTTACTTTAGCTACTATAACAGGAATCTTATATGGTTTCTATTTTCATGCTTGGAGGTCATATTCCCCATATCTCATCGATGGAAACCTCTTTCTATTAGCAGCTGCAGCCGCACTCATCAACATTTTTCCAAGCGCAAGCATAGGCAGATGTTTACATACTGGGAGATTATGGTTTCACCATTACGTCTACGGCTTTTTCGTTTTAATAATAGCATCAATTTTCATAGTTGCATTCACGTCTATACCGTTAGATAGACTCTTTATTGTAAATTCTTCAAACGTAGCAGTCAATGCAGGAAGATTCTTTGTTTTAACTGGATTAGTTTTGTTTTTAGATGATCTTCCAGATGTTTCAAAGAGGATTGAATCTGCTCTCAACAAAGTCAAGTCAAAAGCTTATCAAATAAGAAAAGCAATTCATGTAACTCAATTAATTTCAGGCATAGTTACATTTTACGTCTTTCTAACAATTGCTCTCTCTTCATTCGAACACCATGCATTAACCGTTTCTAATTTCCTTACCATGGGTACTCTTTTGATAACTAGCATTACCGCTATCGCTTTCGTTAATAGAAAAGTTTGGCTAAAAATCACAATTGCCGAATAGTTTTTCAGAGCCTTTGTTTTAAGATTTCTTTTCCAATTTCTTCTAGTTGCTCACGTGAATAGTGATTTGAATTAGCTGTCGTTGCAATATGCTGGAGGAGTTGAGGAAGCCTAACAACCAGAACGGTAGGATTGTTCAAATGCAGAGTAGCATGGTTATTTGTGAAGACTACGATGCCTTCAACAAGGATACCCAGCATTCTAAAAGCCTGTGAAGAATCTATAATATGTTTTACTTGAGCAGCGTTCCTTTTGACCTGCCTACTTGGGCTTCCTTTGAAATTCCGTTTACCAACTCTATGCCAATCGTCGCCGTTGCAAGTTATGTTGCCGCTCCAGTTTTTTGTCTCTAAAACGAAGATACCGTTTGGCCCAAGAAGAATATGGTCGACGTCACCGGCGCCATTACGCAGATACAAATCATTTAAGAGGAAATAGTCATCGCTCAATTTGCTGTCTAACAACTTGACTACTTGTTTTTCACCCTTCAAACCACTCCCATAAACTCGGTACTTACGCAGATAAAAATAGAATATTGGCAATGGTATTAGCGAGATCAACAAGCCAGCCGCGTCAAAAAATGTCAAATTCAAAGATAAGAGAATATGTAAGCTAGAAGCAGAAAAAATAAAGCCGAACAAGATTAGACAAAGAACTGATTTAGCTAGATTTTTTCTGACTTGATTTTTCAAGTAGCCACTTGAACCTTTTAGCGTTCTCAAACGTTAGCGCTCCACGCTTTTTTCATACATCTTGAAACTTATTACTCTATAGCAACTTCAACTAGTAATTACTGAGAAGAGTCATTTCAGTTAATTAGCAATCTTTTAAATATCTTGTATTCGAAATGGAACGTTCATGACTGCTCCGATTTCTTCTACTGAAAGAATTGCCCATAAAAGGCTTTTTCTTCCTGCTTTGGGACTTGCAGTCTTTTCTGTTTGGTTGATAACGGTTACATTTGAACTTCTATTGATCGATATCGCTAATTCGTTTCATGTGCAAGTGGGAACAGCTGGTCTCGTAGCCGCGGTTGGTTCTATATCAGGTATTGTTGCTGGTCTTTTGCTATCATTTTTAAGTGTTCGCTTTAGCCACAAATTGTTTTTACTAATTGGATTATCGTTTACCTGTTTGGCGGCGATAGGTTTCTTTTTAGCTCCAAACTTCGGTTTCTTGTTAGCTGCAAATATTGGAGTTGGAACAGGCATTGCCTTGGTGAGTGCGATGGCTTACTCTTTAATTGGGGAGTTTTATCCGATTAAAAAAAGAGGCAAGGCTATTGGCTGGATGGTGGCTGCTTCTACCGGTGCATTTGCAATTGGTGCCCCGATTATCGGGATAATTGCGAACATGGGAACATGGCGTGCGACAATGATTTGGTTCTCACTACCAATTACTTTAGTAAGCTTGGTTTTAGCATTTCTTGTTATCCCTAAAGAGTCGCTTGAGCATCAGATTTGCCAGAAGGAACCTTTTTTCGCTGGGTGCAAACAAGTTTTTTCCAATAAGTCTGCAACTGCCAGTTTATTTGCCAATATGTTTGCTGTTGCTGAAGGTTCTATTGCTTTTTACTCGGTTTCTTTTTTTATTAATCAATTTGCGACAAGTATTTCGATGGGTTCGATTGTTATTTTGGTCGGTAGTGTTTTGTCGGCTGCGGGTGGTGCTGTCGCTGGCTTATTTGTGAATCGTGTTGGCCGAAAATCTTTAGGCTCGCTTACGGGTTTGACGGCAGCTTTGCTTACGTTAACGTTTACGTTTATGCCTAGCTTTGGGTTGTCGTGGGGTTTGAATGCTCTTCGTTTTTGGTTTGCTGGAATGTCGTCTACTGCTTTGGGTAGTTTAGTTATTGAGCAAGTTCCAAAATTCCGATCAACTATGACCTCTATTAATGTCACTTTTGTTAATTTAGGAATGTTGACGGCATCGTTAGCCGCTGGGGTAGCGCTCAACATCTATAATTACCAAACTTTGGCTTTGATTTTAGGCGGGTTAGGCGTTGCAGGGACTGTTATCTGGGTTTCGCTGGTTAAAGACCCATGTAAAGTGCAAAAACATATTGCGTTAAATTAAAATGCGTATTTAGCATGAATTTTACATCTCTTGAGAGTCGTCTTCAAAGTCATTCTTTTAATTAAAACAAATTACCTGTTCATTTCTCTCACATTTCCACACAAAAACGCACATTCCAGCACATTTTAGCACAAATACACACATTCTGGCACGCAACCTGCAACCACAACAAACCCTGAATCAGAAAAGCAACTTAAAACACAAAGAAAAAAATATACCTAAAAGAAAGCGTGATAGTTTATTTCTTGTTTGTTAGATATTCATGCATTGCCTTGGCTGCGCGTTTGCCTGCGCCCATTGCGCTGATAACTGTTGCTGCCCCTGTTGCGACGTCTCCTCCTGCGTAGACTCCGTCAAGGCTGGTTTTGCCTACTTCGTTTACGCATATTGTTCCGTGTCTTGGGTCGCTTTGCAAGCCATCTGTGGTTCGCTGTATGATGGGGTTTGGAGTTTGGCCGATCGCTATGATTACTGTATCAACGTCCATGGTGAATTCTGAGCCTGGAACCTCTTTTACGCCGCGTCTTCCTTTTGCGTCAGGTTCGGTTAGCTCCATTGCGATGCATTTCATGCTTTTGACCCAGCCGCTTTCGTCACCGTAAAACTCTAACGGCGCACCGAGAAACTTGCAGACTAAGCCTTCTTCCTCGGCATTTTCAACTTCTTCATGTCTTGCAGGCAACTCTGCACGTGAACGCCTGTAAAGTAAGCATACTTCAGATCCAAGACGCATGCTGCTTCTTGCACAGTCCATAGCTACGTTTCCGCCTCCTATCACCACTACGTGTTTGCCGATGCGTATCGGAGTATCATAATCTGGGAATTGGAAGGCTTTCATGAGGTTGACCCGTATTAGGAACTCGTTAGCTGAGTAGATTCCGCCAAGGTTCTCTCCTGAGCAACCTGTAAACTGAGGCAACCCTGCGCCGCTCCCGATGAATACAGCGTCATAACCATTCTTAATAAGTTCAGGAATTGTATGAATTCTTCCAACAAGGTTACCTAAGCGCAAATCAACGCCAAGTTTCTGGATATAAGAGATTTCATTTTGCACTATTGCTTTTGGCAAACGAAACTCTGGAATACCATATGATAATACTCCGCCGCCAATATGCAATGCCTCAAACATTGTAACATCGTGACCAAGCTTCACAAGATCCGCAGCAACCGTTAATCCAGCTGGACCCGCACCCACAATAGCAACTTTTTTGCCTGTTGAGGGAGCTTTCTCTGGAAGCTGAGAACCATTATCGCGCTCCCAATCTGCAACGAAACGCTCAAGCCGTCCTATGCTAATTGGCTCACCAATTTTGCCAACAAGACACTTGCTTTGGCACTGTGACTCTTGCGGACAAACACGTCCACAAACCGCGGGCAAAGCATTCTTAGTTTTGATTAATGCAATGGCTTCATCGTACTTCTTTTCTTTAATTAGCTTGATAAAGCCAGGAATCGGAACTTCCACTGGGCAACCAGCTACACATTGAGGTTTCACACATTGCAGACATCGATTTGCTTCTTCAAGCGTTTCAGCTTCAGTGTAACCTAACGCGACTTCACTAAAGTTTTTAGCGCGTATTTTAGGTTCTTGCTTTGCCATTTCAACGGCTTTCTTATTTATTTTTGGTTTAGGCTTTGCTTCTGCCACACTTACAACCTCCACTCATTTCCCACAATACTGAACTTGTCCTTTCTTCAGGAAGCATTGTACGTTGACGAAGAATTAACTCGTCAAAATCAGTTTTGTGACCATCAAATTCTGGTCCATCCACACAGCCAAACATCATTTTTCCGTTAACTGTAACCCGGCATACACCGCACATTCCCATGCCGTCAATCATTATAGGAGTTAGTGTTACAATTGTTGGAATGCAATATGGTTTGGTTATTTCGCTTACATCCTTCATCAGGATAACTGGACCCATAACGACGCAGCGATCAAACTTTTCTGTCTTTAGTAGGTCTTTGAGAAAATCTAAACCTTTGTAACCTTTTGAGCCATCATCTGTTGCAACGTAAACTTTGTCGCTCATGGCTTTTGCTTCATTTTCCATCATTATGAACTCTTTTGTTCTTGCTCCTAGAATTGTAGTCACATTGTTGCCTGCTTCTTTCATAGCTTTTACCTGCAACAACAAAGGTGCAATCATTACACTTCCCCCGACACATAGAACTTTGCCGAAGTTTTTCACTTCGGAAGGATTACCTAGTGGACCAGTAACGTTATCGACACATTCTCCTTCGTTTAGTAAGCCAAGTGCTTTTGTGGTTTTGCCAACTTCATGAAAAGCAAACGAAACCGTCCCTTTAGCTACGTCGTACCCACATATAGTTAATGGTATTCTTTCACCAGCTTTGCCGTTGATAACTATTAGAAATTGCCCAGCTTGCGATTTAGATGCAATATCTGGAGCTTCAACTTCAAACAATTTAATTTTTGGAACAAGTTCTTTCTTATTTATTATTTTGTACGTTTCGTCGCCGCCTCCGCTAACATTTCTTTTTTGGGTAATGCTGAAATCTTTTTGTAGAATTCATCCAGTTTCTCGTTGAAGTCGCCAGCGCATCTGGGTGATTCCTCGTAAAGTTCGAATCTGTCAAGCAAACCATTCTTTTTCAACACATTCAACATAACTGCTAAGTTTCGCTCTGCAGTGGCTCTGCCTTCTTGAAGCTTGCAATCTTTAGACGAACATACAACAGCCATAACACCGTCGAAACCGCAGTTTAATGCGTTGACAACATGAACAGGGTCTAAAGATTTGAAGCATGGAACTTCAAGAGCTAATACATTCTTACCTTCAAATGCTTTGCTGGGGTCGTCTAAATTAGAGAATTCTGACCATTGGCAAACAAACGCTAGAACAGTTGGAAGGTCACTTTTAGCTTTTAACTTTTGGGCTGAAGTACTATATCGGTTGAGAACATTCTCAAATTCGAAACCTTTCACTTGAATAGCGTGATGAGGACAAACCAGTTGGCATGCTCCGCAACCAACACATTTCTCCTCGTTTACTTTCGGGGTCGCAAAGGATTCAAACTCAATTGCTTTGTATGGACAGATAAAGATACATTTGTCGCATCCTACACATGCCTGCACGTCGTAAACTGCTTTGCGAGAAAATTTGACAACTCTAACAGCGTTTTCATCATAACCTAACTGTTTGAGAACGTTTCGGGCTAAAACGAGCCTTCGCGTATTAATTTTTGTGCCTTCTTTATATCGGCAAAATGGGTCTTCACATTGAACTGAAATAATGTTTTTCACGCCTAAATTCAACGCTTCAAAAACAAAGTCAGTTGGAACTCTGCCTGAACATGGCAATCGCAAAGCAATGTAGTTGTTAACTTTTAATCCTTGTTCTTTAAGGATATCTTGGACTTCACATGTGGATGGCGAGTTTCCCCGGCACATCAAAACAAGTGTATCAGCACCGTCCTTGGTTTTTGCAAGTACATCTTTAACATATTCTGAAAGATTATTGTAAGTGTAATAGTTCATTTTTATAGCTGAACTTGGGCAAGCACTGTAGCAGATGCCGCAAACCTGGCAATCTTGGGAGTTAATTTCAACCTTTCCTGTTGAATCAGCTTTTATGGCTTCATAAGGACAAATTGATTTGCAGACATAACATCGGCTACATAAGTCTTGGTTGATTTCGACCACAGCGAGACATTTTTCACTCATTTTGAAACCTCTTTCAATTACCGCTGCTACTTTAAACTCAAAGTATGCTCCATGCTAGTTTAAAGTCTATTGAAAACATGAAAAGCGGTTTAGAATGATATAATTCTTTCTCTTTATTTCCTATAATACGGGCGTTTAATGTAACTGTAAGCTTCAAGAGCTGCAGTGATACCTTGTCCAACTGCTGTTCCTACTTGCTTGATCAACTGATTTGTGACGTCGCCCGCTGCAAACACTCCGCCGAGATTTGTTTGTTGTTTCATGTCAACCTTAATGTAGCCATGATCGTCGGTTTCTACTCCAGCAGCTTTAGCGAGTTGGCTGTTTGGAGCTTCTCCGATTTGCACGAAAACTGCATCAATCGGTAGCTCAGTGGTTGTATTTTTCATGTTATCGAATAAAGTCACTAATTTGACTTGTTTATCTCCTTTAATTTCTTGAACTTCAGTGTTCCACATTATCTTTACATTATTTTTCGCTGAGATATCCGAGATTAATGTTTCTTCAGCTCTGAAAGCTTGCTTTCTATGGATTACGATAACTTCTGAAGCTAGACCTGAGAGATAAAGCGTAGTTGTGCAAGCGGTGTTTCCGCCGCCAACAACGAGGACACGTTTACTCTTAAAGAAAGGTCCATCGCATACGCCACAATAGCTTACTCCTTTGCCTCGGAATTCCTTTTCACCTTTGGCACCGAGCTCCTTGTAGTGTGAACCCGTCGAAAATATCACTGCCTTGACTTCGTATGTTGTGCTTGAGGTTTTGACAATTTTTTTTTCGCCAACAAGTTCTAATTCGGTTACAGGCTCCAAATCATGAATGGTAGCGCCGACTTTCTTGCAGTGCGAAGTCATTTTTTCGGCAAGTTCTCCTCCGCTAATCTCAGCAAACCCCGGATAATTCACTACCAGTGAGGCATCAGCGATTGTTCCGCCAGCAAGTTTTTCTTCTAAAATTAGTGTTTTCAGTCCGCTTCGGACAGCATAAATTCCTGCCGATAAACCTGCCGAGCCAGCGCCAATTATTATGACATCGAAAGTCTCCATATTATTCAACTCTTGCTAGTGAATATTGAGATTAGTGTAATTTATGAATTGTTCGATTGCTTCTGAAAGCATCTTTTTTCTAATGCTGAAAATCATTAGCCAATAAATAGATAAAGCTGAAATCATTTTGTATATTAGTCGTTTTGAAGGTGCAAATTTTGGCTAGATACAGATGTACAATTTGCAATTATGTTTACGATGAAGTAAAAGAGGGAAAGAAGTTTAGTGATTTACCAAAAGAATGGGTGTGTCCAGTTTGTGGAGCACCCAAATCAGTTTTTGTTCTGCTCGCTGAACAAGCAGAAGAGAAAAAAGTTGAACACACAGTTTCAGAAATTCTAATAAACCAAATTGCTGAATGGGGTGTTCAATATGTTTTTGGCATTCCAGGCACTTCGACATTAGGGATTGTAGATGCAATTCGTAAGAGTAACGGCAAAGTCAAGTATTTGCAGGTAAGGCATGAAGAAACTGCTGCATTTATGGCTTCTGCATACGGGAAACTTACTGGGCACGTTGCCGCTTGCCTGGGAATTTCTGGTCCTGGAACTACAAATTTAGCTACTGGCTTGTACGATGCTAAATTGGATCATTCGCCTGTTTTAGCATTAACTGGAATGGTGCCTAGACCACAAATAGGAGCAGGCTCCATACAAGAGGTTGATCAATATGCTTTCTTTGAGCCCGTGTCCGTTTTTAACAGCGTTTTAATGTCTGAAAATCAAACAACATCTCTAGCTACCTTAGCCATCAAACATGCACTTTTAGATCAAGGAGTTGCGCATATTGGTGTTCCTAACGACGTCCAAAAGCTTCCATATGAAACACCGATTGTGCCATTTGAAGGCAGAATGCCTAATCTTGCTTATGGACAAGAAGAATGGTTAATTGAAAAGGCAGCAAAAGTTATTGATCAAGCAGTTAGACCAGTGATTCTTGCAGGTTTCGGAGCAAGAGGGCAAGGCAATAAACTGCTAAAGTTGGCAACAAAACTTTCTTCGCCGATAATCACGACTTTTAGAGCAAAAGGAGTAATTGATGAACATGAACCCTTAGATGTTGGATGCCATGGCGGAGTCGGCTCAACTGCAGCAGGGCAGCTTATGCAAAGAGCAGATTTACTAATAGCCATTGGAAGCTCATTTTCAGATTTATCCTTGATTCCAAAAAAGAAGACCGTGCAGATTGATATTAACCCTTTAATGATTGCCCGGAGATACCAAGTTGAGGTAGGTTTGCTTGGCAATAGCGCAGTGTTGATTCCAAAGCTAACCGAGAAGGTTCAGCAGAAGCAGAATGTTGACTATTTGGCTGAGATTATTAATTTGAAAGAGGCATGGCTAAACCAACTTGAAAAAGAAGCCGACAGTAACATGAAGCCTATTAGGCCACAATATATCATTAAGGTTTTGAATGAGAAAATTGCTGATGATGCTGTGATTTCGTTAGATGTTGGTGAAAATTGCTGGTGGTTTGGCCGCGACTTCATGATGAAAAAAAGTCAGAAAATGGTTATGAGCGGCAGTTTGGCAACTATGGGATTTGGTTTGCCTGGTGCTATGGCTGCTGCTTTGGCGTATCCGAACCGACAGATTATTTGTTTGACGGGTGACGGCGGCTTAACTATGGTTTTAGGCGACTTTTTAACCGCTTTGAAATATAAGTTGCCTGTCAAAATTTTTGTTATGAACAATAAAAGGTTGGGAATGATTATGCAGGAGCAAAAAGTTGAAGGTTACGAAGGCTGGCAAACCGACCTCTATGACTATAATTTCGCAGACTTCGCTGAACATTCGGGTGGCCTGGGCATAAAAGTTACTGAGCCAAGCGAACTCCAGATGGCCGTTGACAAAGCACTACTTGCCACTAAGCCAACAATTGTAGATATTGATACTGACCCAAGGAGATTTTTAACCTAAGGTGAACTTTATGTCAACACATCCAGGAACAACATTTGCTTTCATTTTGTCATTGATTGGAGGCGTAATCATATTTGTAACCAGCACAGTAAACCTTGTTTGGTTTCTTTCAGGCGCCGAAAACTTTGGCGGATTCGGAAATTACATGCGCGGATTTATGGATGGAAATCATAATTTTATGGGCTCCTACGCTACCTCCAATAGTTTTCTTGCTGGAATTTCAGTGATTGCATTGGTTTGCGGAGTTATCGTTTTGATTGGGGCTTTAATGCTGAGAGTTCAACCTCGAGATCATGCGATTTGGGCCATAATCATAATTGTGTTTTCAGTTGTTAGCTTTGTTGGCATGGGCGGTTACTTCATCGGAGCTATACTAGGTTTAATCGGCGGAGCATTCGAACTAAACATCAGACAAATACATCAATAACAGCCCCTGGCCTATTCCGCCAAAATTTCTTGGTTCTTATCTTGTTGAGATCAAAGCGAGAATTTGAATTTTTCAAAACTTTTGAACTGATATTATTACAAGAGAAGAACAACAGCCCGGTGCTGCCACAAACTGTTGTTGTTCTTCTGTTGATAGAAGAAGGAGGAAAATCGCACATAGCACCGAGTCCTCCTCTTCTCAGAATGTGTTGAAAGAAGAAGAAGAAACTTCGCAGG
>DATIXS010000229.1:0-3818 GCA_035518335.1 Candidatus Acidiferrum sp. | reverse complement strand
GCTCAGGGCATAATCAGCGGAACCTTTGCAATAGGCGCCACAGCAGGCTTAATCATAGGCGCTTATATAGTACAAGATTTAAGCTGGCAATGGGCTTTCCACACTGCCTTCATACTAAGCATAATTCTATTCTTTATCGTTTTAGTGGCTTTGAAGAAAGATGTACCTGGCGAAAAGAGCAAATTAGACGTGACCGGAGCGGCCACGTTAATGTCCGGTATAATCCTCGTCTTACTGTACTTAACTGAAGCTCCGACTTTAGGATGGCTATCGCTTGAAGACATTGCATTCCTTATACCTGGCTTGATCTTAACGGTTGGCTTCTTTGTTTTCGAAAACAAACAAAAAAGTCCGCTTATCCAGTTAAGCTTGCTAAAAATCAGAAATGTACTTGTTGCAAACATAATCGGCATACTATCAAGCCTTGCCATGTTCCTACTCTTCTTCGCCGTTATCTATTACGCTCAATACCCAACAGTCATTGGTCCATACGGATTAGGACTAAACATTATCAACACTGGATTAACACTTGCACCAGCAACACTAGTTATGCTTATAGTTGGACCAATAATGGGCAGACTTGTAACCAAAATAGGACCAAAACCAATACTTGCTCTGGGAGCATCCATTAGCATCGCTGGTCTAATTTTATTTATCTTCTCCAGAGGAACTACAACCGAACTAACCATAGACGTAGCGGTTGCACTCATAGGAGTTGTATCACTGATCATACCCATAGTGAATATGATTTCAATATCAGTTCCAAAAGAGAATATAGCAGTAGGTTTAGGCATGAACACAATGCTAAGAAATCTAGGCGGAGCAATCGGTCCAGTTCTCGCCACAACTATAATTTCCACCTACTATGATACCGTAAAACCCCCAATAGTTCCAACGATCATGACATTCGGAAACAAAACCGCCTTTAACACAATCTTTGGAATAGGTATTGGCTTAATGATACTAATAATTGCTCTAAGTCTAACTGTAAAAAACTACACTTTCCATAAACCAAATAATCGAAATAAGCAAGAAAAATAAACAGATAAAACAGAATATCATAATAAAGGATAAAGAAGTGGAAAATTTTGAGCGTCAAAGCGGCATATAAAGAATTGTTATCGAAAACTAAAGATGTTACAATACTTGGAACTGCCGAAGGCATAATTCACTGGGACATGGAAACCAAGATGCCTCCAGGAGCCATAAAGCAGCGAAGCGAGCAACTCGCATTGATGAGCCGTATCCACCATAAACTGGCTACGAACCCAGAAATAGGGAAACTTTTAGACACAATACAAAATAACCCAGAATGCGAAAGCCTGGACCAAGTTGAAAAACGCAATGTGCACTTGATTAGAAAAAGTTATCTTGAACAAACCAGTTTGCCAGAAAAACTTGTAGCTGATCTTGCCAAACAAGAATCATTAACGGTCAACGTTTGGAAAAAAGCCAAAGCCCAAAAAAACTTTAGCCTTTACAAAACGGACCTCGAAAAACTTTTAGATTTAAGCAAGCAAGCCGCAGAGATTCTCATGAAAGTTAAGGAAACCAAGACTCCATATGAAGCGCTTATTGACAATTTTGAGCCAAAAATGACCACTGGTCAAATTACAGCAACCTTCAGTCAGCTTCAAGTGGGATTAAAGGAGTTGATAAGCAAGATTCAAGCTAGCGCAAACGAGCCCGGTGCTGCAATAAGTTTTCAGCCTGTTCCAGTGGAAAATCAACGTCAAATAGCGCAGTTCCTCACACAAACGTTGGGTTACGATACTTCTTCGCCTGAGGCGCGCGGCAGGATCGATGAGACAGAACATCCGTTTACAACAGGCTATTATGACGATGTACGCATAACCACCCATTATTACTTAAACAATTTTGCAAGCTCAATCTTTTCAGTGCTGCATGAAACAGGACATGCAATTTATGAGCAGAATCTCAACTCAAATTGGCAGTATCAGCCCATAGGCTCAACGTGCTCGTATGGAATACATGAATCACAATCCCGCTTCTACGAAAACGTAATTGGTCGCTCGAAAGAGTTCTGGACATATTTCATGCCAAAACTAAAGAAGACTGTGCCCAACCTAGCTAACATTGAATCAGACAAGTTTATCAGAGCTATCAACAAAGTTGAGCCCTCAAAAATCCGGATAGAAGCCGACGAAGTAACATACAATTTGCATATAATTGTGCGTTTTGAAATTGAAAGAGATCTATTCGCCGACAAAATTACAGTCAATGAGCTACCCCAAGTTTGGAATGAGAGGTATGAAGAATACCTCGGAGTGAAAGTCGAAAATGACTCTGAAGGAGTGATGCAAGACACTCATTGGGCAAGTGGATTATACGGTTATTTCCCAAGCTATACACTTGGCAACATTTACAGTGGACAAATAACCGCTTCAATCACAAGGGACCTTCCAGATTGGCGCAAGCAGTTGTCAGAAGGAAAAATAAACCATGTAAGCGATTGGCTGAAGAGAAACATTCACAGTCAAGGCTCGCTATACGATCCTGAAGAGTTAATAAAGAGGGCTACTGGAAAAAACTTGGCTATTCAATATTATCTGAAATACTTAAATGAAAAATATGGTAATCTTTACGGTTTTTGAATGGGCGGGGTCTTTGTCAATTCCTTGTAAACATATATAATTAGATAAGCAGCAATTGCACCGATGAAAAGGTAAATGCCTGAGTAACCAACAATTACATTATAAATATTAGCGCCAACTAAGAAGAGCAAAAAGCCTAATATGAATATGCCCAAGCAAGCCCAGTCGGTCCAAGACAATGCATTTCCTCACAGTGACAAAGCAATAAAACTTCAAAGTATATAGATTTACCCGTAACTTATCCTTTAAAAAAGCACGATCCAAGTAGCAAAATATAAGGTGTTAATTTTAGAAGCTAAAATTGCCTTGAGGGTCTTAAATATTTTCTAGGTTCCGACATTTTTATATATGTGAAAAACTAAGAGAGCGCTGAGGCTAGAACAAATGTCGGGATCAGAAGTTAAAAAGCCAGAAACAAGAGAAGAATTTATCAAAATGCTTACAGAAGCAGCGAAAAAAGAAGTAGATATAAAGAATAAGCCATCAAAACCGACAGTTATTGGAACTGCAAAAGAAATCGAAATCCACAGAGATACACTTTACACTTGGTTAAAGGAGTTCAATGTCGATTTCAAAGATATCGCCGATAGAGTACCGACAGTGGCTGACGATGCTGAGGAAAATTCTGGACCCACTTACCTTATTGGTGAATCGTTATTAGGAGAGGGCAACGAAGTTGCACACATTGATTTGATGATAGGAGACAAGAATGGCCCCATTGGACAAGCGTTCGCGAATGGAATGACCCAATTATCAGCTGGGCATACACCAGTACTAGCAGTCATCAGACCTAACCTACCGCCAAAACCACACACACTAATCGTTCCAAAAGTCACTATAAAAAACATGGCGGACACAGGCAAGATTTTTGGTCCAGCACAAGCAGCAGTCGCCAAAGCCATTGCTGACTCAGCCGAAGAAGGAATCATTCCAACGGACAAGCTAGATGAATGGGTTATCATATGCAGCGTTTTCATTCATCCAAAAGCAATGGATTACCGAAAGATATACCAATACAACTATGGCGCAACAAAAATGGCGCTTCAAAGAGCCTTAAAGAAATATCCATCCCTTGAAAAGATAATCTACGACAAAGACCGCGCGAAACACCCAATCATGGGCTTCAAAGTGGCACGTTTATGGAGACCGCCATATCTACAGATTTCGCTCGATGCACCGTCGCTTGAAAATGCAAAGAAAATC
>DATIXS010000228.1:0-2293 GCA_035518335.1 Candidatus Acidiferrum sp. | reverse complement strand
ACGTCTATAAGTGGGCAAGGGAGTATTCGCCACCATCAATACCGATACAATTTTCAAATTATACAATTTTGGCTGGAATTTTGTGCGTTGCTGTAAGTGTTTACCTTGGAACCGCATATGTTTCTATTAATGCAGGGCCGTTTCCCAATAATTTAGCCGGATGGATTTCTACTACTCCTAAAATAGCCACTTTCTTTATCAAAGGTGTCGAGGACCTTTTGATTTCAGGTTTAGTCATTGTTCTTTTCGGGCGAAGTGTACGTTTATATGTCGAAAGAGACGCAAGATTACTTCGCAACGTTGCTTTGATAGTTTTCGTTGCATGGTTCCGTTGGATTCTTGAAGCAACAGCAAACGTAATCTATAGCGTATATAGTTCAAAAAATGGACAGTCAATAATAGATTTCAACAATCAATATTTTTCAATGTTCATTTTTACAATAGTAGTTGGAATTCTAATAGGTATTGCTTCGGTACTATTGATCTACATAGCTGGCAGATCCACTAAGAGTTTCTTCCAGCCTCAGGAAAAAACCCTACCTTCAAAATAGTTTAGCCAAGATTTTATTTTGAACTTAGGGCAAGATTTAATTGAAACTATCAAGGTTTAGACTACAATGCATCCAGAAAATGAATCGTTTAACATCCGGGGTCGCGCTTAGTGCTTAAAAAAATGCTTTCTGTCATTGGCGCTTACAAAGTCTATGAGAAATGGCTTTGGCAACAAGTCAAAAGCGGAGTAAAACCCGAACATATTGCAATTATACTTGATGGCAATAGGCGATGGGCAAATGAGCAGGAAGCAAAGCCTTTGTTGTTGCAGGATAAGTGGGGTCATGCTGAAGGCGCTGATACGGTTGAGCTGCTTTTAGATTGGTGCCACCTTATTAACGTAAAATATGTTACGCTTTACACTTTTTCCACTGAAAATTTTTCTCGACATTCAGATGAAGTTGAAAAAATAATGCAGCTGGCCGACGAGAGATTCCGCAAACTCCTAGATGATCCGCGGTTACACCGGGATAAAATCCATGTTAAAGTTATGGGCAGAGTTAATTTGTTGCCCAAAAGTTTACAGGAAACCATAGCAAGACTTGAAAAAGCAACTGCAGATTATGACTGCTATTTCTGGAATTTCGCTTTCGCATACGGAGGTAGAGCTGAAATTGTTGATGCAACTAAACAGATTGCGATGAAAGTGAAAGATGGCGAATTAGAAGTGGATGATGTTACTGAGAGCATTTTCGAAAAGTATCTTTACACTTCACACATGGACAAACAAGATCCTGACATGATAATTCGTACATCTGGTGAGGAACGCTTAAGCGGGTTCTTGCTTTGGCAAGCTGCCTACAGTGAACTTTTATTTTTAGACGTGTATTGGCCTGAATTTCGTTTGATTGACCTGTTAAGAGCTATCAGGACTTTTCAGAATAGAAAACGTCGATTCGGCTCATAACAATAAATTAGATGAGTTAGGCACGTTTTTTAGCGCTAACTATTGAGATGACGTCCCTGTCTTTGAGGATAGCATCTTCGCCGATTCTTTTTTTATCATGAGCATCAACGGCGTAAATGAAGCTGTCCCCAAGCTCACTGTGAATAATGTAAGCAAATTGTCTTGCAGTTGTCCCCAGTGGAATTAGATATGTGTCGGGCAGAACTCGTCCGTTATGATCTGCGAGATGCTCTAAATCCTCAACAGGATATACAGTTATCATATTCAGCAGTTTAAAGTAAGCCAAATTCATGGCATTTTGGACGCCCGTTGACCCATTTTTAAGAAGTACTTTTTCTCGAATCGCTTCTAGAGCCTTAATTTGACCTGGGGATAACTTTTCTGAGTGTGCTATCTTAAAGTCTGAGTCGCCTGATTTGTAATCAACTAATTGTTTTTCAGCTGCCCGTCTAAGTCCAAGTTCGGCTTCTGCAGAACATGGAACAATCATGTAATCAAGATCCTTCATTCGTTGCAGATTTGCTTCTGCGCTTGGCAAATCAACCTTGTTGGCAACTATAAGCATTGGTTTTGACATTCGCCTCAAAGTGTCAACAAACCTGTAGAAATCTTCATCAGACCAAGTAGTAGGCTTATCTACGTTTAAGTTAGTTTTTCGGATGGCTTCACCAACAAGCTGGCGTCTTATTCCCAGCCCTGTCAAACGATCTTCAAGAGGTATTGCAATGCCTTTTTTATCAGCTTCTGCTGTTCTAGCGATTTTAGACCAATCTTTTTTGAGGATGGTAACCATCCACATGGTTATTTCACGTTCGAGAAACTTAATATCTTCTA
>DATIXS010000227.1:0-3277 GCA_035518335.1 Candidatus Acidiferrum sp. | reverse complement strand
TCATGACTCAACTTGACAACAAGGCGTTTAACTTTCACTAAAATTCATATTTCCGAATATTCCTTCAAATTGTAAAGGAGTGTTCGTGATCCATGGTTTCAGTACAAAAATGCGTCGTGCAGGTTCAATTTCCCATTTATTTCATGGAAGAAAGGTTCAAAACTTCAAGACCACGCAAGCCCTTTCCACAAAGCTTTAGCAAATCTTAGCCTTCCTGAAGCGTTTTCAAATTAAAAATAAGCAATTTTTGAAGCTGCAGCTTCAATTTAACCAAAACTTCCCAAACCACGCCATAAAATGAAAAACTAATAACTAAGCAGCCCTCTAATCTATAATGGTAGATTTTTATGGCAAACTCTCTGGGCGAAGTTTTTATTTTAAAAACTACTGACCGCTCTAAAGGAATTCCTTTGCTAATTAGCAAGTTTGGCTTAGCGGATTATTCTGGGAAAACGGTTGCGTTGAAAGCTAATTTTAACAGCGCAGACCCCTTTCCCGCATCAACACACATAGATACATTAAGTGTCCTTGTTAGAAGTCTGAAAGAAGCTGGGGCGAGTGAAATTACTTTGGCTGAACGAAGCGGCATGGGCGATACCGAACAAGTTTTGAATGAAATGGGCGTTTTTGATTTGTCAAAGGAATTGGGATTTAATACCGTCGTTTTAGATGACGTAGGGCAGCAAGATTGGCTTAAAGTTGAACGAAAAGGTACTCATTGGATTAGAGGGTTCTACTTAGCAAAGATATTTCACGATGCTGACAAAGTAGTTCAAACTTGTTGCCTAAAGACGCACAGGTTCGGCGGCCACTTCACTCTCTCGCTAAAAAATTCCGTCGGTTTAGTAGCAAAGAAGGTTCCAGATGGATTGTATGATTACATGTGGGAACTGCATGGTTCTCCTAATCAGCGTCGGATGATTGCGGAAATAAACAACAATTACAACTTGGACTTTGTTTTGATGGATGGCATTAAAGCCTTCACAACAGGCGGTCCAGACAAGGGCACGTTGGTTGAACCTAACCTTTTACTCGCAAGCCGAGACCGAGTAGCCATAGACGCAGTTGGAGTAGCAATTCTTAAAATGTATGGCGCAAAAGGCAAGGTCGGCGAAGCAGAAATTTTTGAACAAGATCAACTCAAAAGGGCAGCAGAACTCGGTTTAGGAGTGAAATCCGCCGATGAAATAAGATTGATCTCATTAAATGATGAAAGCCGCGTTGAAGCAGAAAGAATTGAGAAGGTTCTCAAAACACATGTTGCTAAGCATTAAAGTATGTCTGGGTTGTCGCTTGCTATCCCGTCCACGCCTTTCTTTGCGTATTCTTTGACTTCTTCAGGCTTGTTTATGGTCCAAACAACAACTTTTAAGCCGTTTTCATGTGCTTTCTCAACGTTAGCAGTATGTGTAAACCTGTAAAGAGGTAAGAGATAGTTTGCTTTCAATTCTAATGCAGCTTTAATTGGGTTTTTATGTTTGGCATAAATTAACCCAGTCTGAATATCCTCGTTTAGTTCTCTAACTTTCTTGAGAGCATCTTCAAGGAAAGAAGTTATTATGACATTATTCTCTACACCTTTCTGATGGACTATTGATAACACTTGCTCTTCATAGCCAGCTTCCTTTAACTCAACAAATACCTTTACTTTCTTATCCAGAAAATCCAGTGCTTCCTCAAAAGTAGGAATCTTCTCGCCAATGCCTGCATCAAAACTTTTGATTTCTTTAAGCGTGATATCATTAACTAAGCCTTCACCATTAGTTGTGCGTTTAACATCCGCGTCATGGATAACTACAAGCTGGTTGTCTTTAGTTTTTCTAACATCTAGCTCGACTGCGTCGACACCGATTTCTAACGCTTTCTTGAAGCTTGCTAACGTATTTTCAGGTGCATAAGCCCTAGCGCCCCTATGGCCAATACGCAACATGTCATAGTATTTCTCAAAGAACCAATAATATGTTTTGCAAAACTCTTCGTGAACCTGCTCTTAAACCCAGCGAGACTAACTTTGTTGGAATTGTTAAGTGTGAAAGGCAAACGTTGACTGTCCGAGGTCTTGCCGCTTTCGACAAAGACACCTATCTTTGACATTAACCTCTTGACCCATGGGATAACGAAGAGAAAACAATAGTTCCTAAATGGCGGCAAAATCTAAATGAGAAAGAGTGATAAATTTATGTTAACTCTTTAAATCGATACTCCGTGTCGAGAACGTTTAGAAGTTCTGTTTTAAGTTCCTCACCTTTAACGCCAGAAGCCTTAATGCTCTCAAATTCTTCAGCGAGCTCTGTCTCTTTGCAAACGCCCTTCAACCACGCTTCAAAATCGCCTCTTGAAAGATGAAATTCAAGCGAATTTGCGCTGATCTGTTTGATAATTTTGTAAAAATCTAAGAGTGAATTCGCTGTTAGGCCTGCAGGTTGATCAATGCCATAATAGAAGCGAAAACTCAATTCATCCGGAATCGTAGTGAACGCTTTTAATGCGTCTTTTCCTTTGTCAGTTATGCCAAAACCGTTTCCAATTTTTTGCAAAAAGCCCTCTTTTGCTAGTTCTTGAATCTGCTGAATTGTTTGGGCAGGGTTCAAATTTACCTTTTTGGCAAACATGTTAATGTCCATGCGGCTTTTGGCTTCACTCATTGTTTTTAAGACTTTTAATTGTTCTTCATTCAACAGGCATCCCTACCTCAAATATTTTGTTTCACATTTCATATTGGCAAACGGAAATTTAAATCTCTCAACTCATTTTCTCATTAACCTTGTGGTTTGGAGTAATTGCCCCTGCATTTATCTTCATTAAAATTGAAAAGTGAAAATGACTAAGATATATAACCTATGAAAAAATAAACACAGTTTAGTGAGTAAACTTGAATACCGATTATATAATTATTTTAGTAACCTGCAAAAACAATTTGGAGGCAGAAAAAATAACCCAGTCACTTTTGGAGCAACGTTTGATTGCGTGTGGAAACATAGTTAGTCCCGTAGTTTCGTTTTTTCACTGGGGTGGCATGATTGATAAAGCTGAAGAATGCCTAATTGTAATGAAATCCCGTTTGGATCTATTCGAACAAGTTGTTGAACAAGTAAAGGACTTACATAGTTACGAGGTCCCAGAAATTTTGGCTCTTCCAATTGTTGAGGGATCAAAGATTTATCTAGATTGGATGAATGACGTGCTTCAACCCAAGCTTTAAGAGACCTCCTTCAAAAATTCATCGTATATCAAATAGAAATTAGTTCGCTAAGAAAATTGGTGCTAAAAGCTTTAA
>DATIXS010000226.1:0-3806 GCA_035518335.1 Candidatus Acidiferrum sp. | reverse complement strand
TAATGGATATGCAAACTATTTTAATCTCAATTATTACAAACAAAATGCCATTCCTGTCATAGGAATACAATCAGCGACCGTTAATACTCAGCAAACCAAGTATATTGACTTCCTAATTCCAGGCTTAATCGGGTTCTCAATTCTTACCAGCCCGATGTTTTCATTAGTTAACATTTCTTCAGAATACAAAAAGACAAAGCTCTTCAAACAACTGTCACTTACACCACTAACAAAAATGGAGTGGCTAACCTCTAAAGTAATGTGGTACATTGTTTTAACAATCGCCGGTTTCCTACTTATGGTTGGAGTTGGAGTATTTGCTTTCGGTGCACATGTTACATTAAATGTTGGGTTAATACCATTCCTATTTCTAGGTCCAATGCTCTTTGCAGCACTCGGTATGCTTGTAGGCACGGTAACCAAGAGTCCTGAAACTGCAGGTGTAATAGGCAACATAGTAACATTTCCAATGATGTTCCTCTCAGGCACATTCTTCCCTATCAGCACCATGCCACAATACTTGCAAAACCTAGCTCACATCCTACCACTATTCTACGTAATTGAGGGTTTAAACAACGTAATGGTTTACGGAAACGTAACAGGAGCACTAATTGATTTTGCAGTCATCGCGATCATAACAGCAGTATTCTTCGGGTTAGCAGTAAAGTTGTTTAAGTGGAGAGAAGACTAAACTACGTTTTTTTCTTTTTTTTGTTGATAATTAATTTTTTTTAGCAACCCCAAAATCACAGAGTATAAGGCATCAGCTACGTCATCCTTTGATTTGTCGCCATTTATTAGAATAAGCTCGTCTTTTTCAACAAATTTGAGATAGACTTCCCGAACTTTTTGCTGTATTTCTAACGTTTCCATAACTGATTTCTTTCTTTGCAATCGCTCAAGCACCTGTTCTGGAGACACATCAATAAAAATGCTGAAGTCAGGTTGTAAAGCGCGAGCATTAATAGTCTTAATCCAGTCTAAGCTAAGACCGGTACTGCCCTGGTAGGCTAAGGAAGAGTAAATGTAGCGGTCGCAGATTACTATTTTGTCTTCTGCTAAGGCGGACGCTATTTCATTTTGCACGTGTTCAATTCGGTCTGCAGCAAACAGTAGCGCTTCAGCTTCTTTTGGGAGACGTTTTTCTTCATAAAGGTATCCATTTCGTATGAAACTGCCAATTTTACCCTGACTAGGTTCAGCTGTGCAAAGCACTTTGTAGTTTTCTGAGAGTTTTTCTGACAGAATGTTTGCTTGCGTGGTTTTCCCACTTCCATCTAAGCCTTCAATGACTATGAAAATGCCTGTCTTAACCATTTTTTCAACTCGGCATGTTAGCGTTACACATTATAGGAAGATACATAAATATAACTTACAATTGCGAGGGTTGCTTTTGTCTAAGGCTTACTGGGGAGAAATAAAGGATCCAGTACACGGCTACGTGTACATTACCGAGTCAGAAAAAAACATTATCGATTCTTACCCAATGCAGCGTCTGAGACGCCTGCGTCAGCTTGCAGGATCAGAATACGTTTACCCAGGCGCCAACCATACACGCTTTGAACACTGTTTAGGCGTGATGTTCCTTTCAGGCGAGGTCTTAGAAAACCCCAATGTTTCACGATGTGTAACTGACGAAGAAGTTGAAATGTGCCGAATTTCAGCTCTTCTCCATGATGCAGGACACGGACCTTTCTCTCATGTGTTTGAACATTTACTCATAAAAGATTTGGAAAAGACACATGAAGATATGACTTCGTGGATTATTGAAAAGAGTGAGGTTGCCGATAAATTATCAAAGATGGGTTTTAGTCCTCAAGAGGTGGCTCAGCTAGCTGTTGGAAAACTGCATAAGCCAGAGAAAGCGTTCCTTGACCAAATAATAAGTAGCGCCGTAGACGTTGACAAGCAAGACTTCATTGTACGAGATACCTACCATACCGGAGCAGAGTACGGCTTTATTGATGTTTACCGATTAATCCATGCACTTGATGTTTTAGGAGAAAATCTAGCTGTTGAACTTGGCGCCTTATCAGCTTTGGAAGCATTTATGATTGCGAGGATTGAATCATTCAAAAGCATCTATTTCCACCGCGTAGGCCGTGCAGCTCAAATAATGCTCGCTTCCGCTATGGAAAAAGCAAACAGCGAGTTAGGCTTAACAGCATTTAAGACTCCTGAAGAATATTTAGCGCTTGATGACTACACGGTCTGGTCAGCACTCAAAAAATGCGAAGCATCGAAAGGAATCATAAACGACCTAGAAACGCGCAAAATGCTAAAGTGTGCTTATGAGCGAACCTTTTACGAGAAAGACACAATGATCTCGAACATTTTTGGTCGGGAATCATACAGACGACAGATGCAAAGTGAGATAGCCATGGAAGCGGATGTGGATCTCGAATCAGTGATAATAGACGTGCCCACCGTACCCTCAGTCCCTTATCATCATGGAGTGTTAATGGAATCAATGGAAATCCCAGTTTTCACAAGAAACCAAGCAGGCGACAGAAAGCTACAGCGACTAAGCGAAAGCTCAAAAATCTTTGAAACACTAAAAGGTTTTATGAACATACTTAGAGTCTATACGACAGCAATCGATCGTGAGAAGGTAGAGAAAGCTACAGCTAAAATCTTGGGAAAAGTTCCTTCTGCTGCAAAAATCTCGTTTTAATAGTTTTTTCTTAAATACTAGTCCTGCTTAAGAAGAAAAGTATAAGAACTGAAAGTCTGCGGAGGAAAAAGCCTTGGAAAATGACTCAGATGACAAAAAAGTCATCAGCGTAAGAATCAAAAAGAAAATTGAAACAAAAACAGAACCATCTGTGCTTTTTGACCAAAGCGACATACGAAAATTCGTCTCCGAATTCATCTCTTCATGGATAAGAGGAGATCTCATAATCCGTTTCCCAACAGCCGCGGAACTAGCCAAAAAGACACCTTTAAGCATTGCCTTTCCAACGGACCCATCGGTAAACGCAGAATTGAAAATTAAAGAACATTATGTAGACTTGCTTTCTATGATAACAGGAATAAAACCAGCATCCTTTGACGATCAAGAAAGAGCTATTTCTGAAGTTTTCAAAATGCTGATGATGTTTCGATCAGCAAACAGAATCGAAGGAAAAATCCTATCAAGTGACATAGAAAGAAGAGTAAAAGAACTAGAAAAAACACTGACGGATCAAAGTAAACTTGTTGATCAAATAACTGGATTTCTTTTTAAACCAAAAAACTCAACTAAGAAAACTCAAGCTAGCTAAAAAGCTTGATTCTGTAAGGGTAAGGTTTATTCGAAGGAAAAAGCATTCTGCTTGATGCTTTTGTCAAAAGCGCTCCGGTAGTATAGTCCGGTCAAGTATGCCGGCCTTTCGAGTCGGCGACCCGGGTCCAAATCCCGGCCGGAGCACTAACTTGCTTACAAACTTATCAACATGCATCCAGTTTTATTTTATAATTATTTCAGCATATTATCGTTCAACGATAAGTATATTAATTGACTGATTGTCGCTATTTTTCAAAAAATGTGGTCTCTGAATGGACTCAAGCAATTTAGCTAACACCAACCCAAACGCGGGAAAAACTGGTGCAAATTATCCCTACAGAGTTCTACTAACCGTAACAGCAGTCGCGCTATTAGTAAACTATGTAGAAACAATGGTCATCCCGGGCATACCAACAATTCAGAGAGATTTATCGACTACAACAACAGTCG
Source organism: Candidatus Acidiferrum sp. (assembly GCA_035518335.1). Lineage (GTDB taxonomy): Archaea > Thermoproteota > Bathyarchaeia > Bathyarchaeales > Bathycorpusculaceae > Bathycorpusculum. The sequence continues at coordinate 91 of DATIXS010000226.1, read as the reverse complement.
CATCTTGGATTACTTCGGCATTTCTAATAGTTGGAGCCGCCGTCTCGCCGCTTTTCGGAAAACTTGGGGATATTTATGGCAAGAAGAAAAT
>DATIXS010000225.1:0-3239 GCA_035518335.1 Candidatus Acidiferrum sp. | reverse complement strand
GTTCTTACACCATTTATGTTAATGTGACCGATGCATCAGGCTTCACAGCAGAGTCCAATACAGCAACAGTCAAAGTAAATACCGCAACATCTCCAACTATTTCGCCTACAACTGTTACCATGGATGTTGGACAATCACAACTTTTCAGCTCTGTCGTTTCACAAGGCACAAGCCCATATACATATCAATGGAACTTAAACGCTTCAGTAATTTCTGGCGCAACAAGCTCAACTTATAATTTCCCTGCATTAGTCGTCGGATCAGCATCTGTTAATGTAAATGTTACAGACAGCGCTACAACACCTACAACTACCACATCCAACACAGCAAATATTTTAATTAACCCAGCATTAGTGCCGTCGACTATTTCAGCTTCAAAAAGCACTCTTGATCAAGGTCAATCAAGCTCGCTGACCTCTACTGCTCCTTCTGGAGGCACTTCTCCATATCACTATCAGTGGCTTCAGAAAGCTCCTGGCGCAAGCACTTACACCGCTATCACAGGTGCAACCTCAAATGCGTACTCATTCTCAAGTACTGGCGTTGCAGCTGGCACGTACAGTTTTGAATTAAACGCTACCGATAGTGCTACAACTAATATGACCGTTACATCAAATGCTATTTCTATCACAGTAAACAATGCTTTAGCGGCACCAACCGCTTCAGGTCCAATAGCCGTCAATCAAGGTCAAGCCTTTACATTAAATTCAACAATTGTCACAACTGGCACCGGTCCATATGTATACCAATGGTTTAGCGAAGCTCCCACTGCAAATAGCTATTCACCGATTAGTGACGCAATATCCCCAAGCTACAACTACATTACAACATCTGCTACAGCCTTAGGAAACTGGAGTTTCATTATTCAAGTGTCAGATGCAACTGCTTCATCCGTTAATTCCACAGCAACTATAGTGCCAGTAAACACAGTATTAGTTGCTCCCGTAATAACATCAGATGCTTCTACAATAACCGCAGGTCAAGGCAACGTTCATTTTTCTTCAACTGCAATAACTACAGGTTCCGCACCATATACATATCAATGGCTTGCGAAAGCCCCTGGCAGCGATTATGCAGCTGTAGGCACAAATTCTTCAACTTACAGCTTTGTTACCACAAGCAGCACTGCGGCAGGTTCTTGGAATTTCATGGTTCAAGTAACTGACGCATCTGGCGCAGCCATCAGTTCATCAAGCATAGCGGTCACCGTCAATCCTGCCCCAGCCACCCCGACTCCAACAGCTGTAGTCACACCACGCCCAACAGCTACTCCAACACCTTCACCAACCCCAACTCCAAAAATTACTTCTAGCCCAACGAATACACCAACTACTTCACCTACTCCAAATGGCGGTGCTAACAGTAACGTCGATGCCTACCTCATTGGAGGTATCATAGCAATCGTGGTCGTCATAGTCGTCTTAGCAATCTTTATGATCCAAAGAAAAAAGAAAATGCAAACCAACTCAACCAAAAAGTCAAAATAAATTTCCCTAATTTTTTTTCTTTTATTTGTAAAGTTATTTTCTGCTGTAAACATTCCTTTTATGGCATTCACAAGATTACTTTGCCGACTAAAACTGATCAAAATCCATTATTTTTAAATATCATCGAGTCGTAATTCCTATTTTAAGGCCATATGTTTGACTAAGACTCCAAACAACGAACTAAGAGACTTGGTTCTTAAGATTGACAACCAGAAAAAACCTCGAAGCTTAAGCGAATTAATGCCGAGAGTGCAGGAGACCTTTAACCATCCGCAAAATAAAGTCTCTAAATCAGTTTTGAAACTTCAAGCCCGAGGAGAAATAACACACGATGATCAAATTGGCAATTCAAGGATTCCAGATGTTTTCGTTTCCAGCAAAACTCTTAATTATCTCTTAACAATTGCAGCAGCAACGGTAACTGCCATAATAGTTTTTTTACTTCCGCAAAGTTTGTATCCTTGGATTTACATTAGGAACTTTTTAGGTGTAATTTTTGTATTATTTCTGCCTGGATACGCTTTTCAGAAAGTCCTTTTTCCAGTTAATCTACCTGGAGAAGCGACAAGTGACAATAGCCTTGAAATAATCGAACGGATAGGGTTAAGCGTTGGTTTGAGCATCGCTTTGGTTTCATTAGTTGGATTGTTGCTTTACTATTCTCCATGGAAGCTGGATTTAACGCCTATTGTGTTGAGCTTATTTGCACTTACATTGATATTTGGCACAGCTGGCTTTGCCAGAGAAAATCAGGCCAGCAAAGCGAAGCTCAGCGGAGTGGCCACAAAAATTAACATATAGAAACATATCCTATTTCACAATCCTGCCCTCAATAACCTACTTTGTAACTAAATATTTGCTTTGACACTTTAGGATGACTTTTAAGCGTTTAGTTTTAAATAGCTTACCTAGACCAAATCATACAATCTCGTTGAAAAAGGCAGAAAAATGCTCGCTAGTATTGATGCAATACGGCGAAATTAGACTAAAGCCCGAATAAACTTTGAGGGCACGCCTGCATACAATACATTAGATGGAACACTGCTAGTAACTACCGATCGTGCCCCAATAACCGAATTGTCTCCGATTTCAACCCCATTCATAATTAACGCTCCCATTGAAATCCAAACGTTGTTACCGATCGTTATAGGTCTAGTTTGCGGTTTACCGTTCCAGCGCGTTTCAAGGTCAGTTGAAAGAGAATGGCCTTCACTGTCAGCAATAATCACGTCAGGGGCTAGAATCACATTGTCGCCTATGGTTACTTTGTCTGACGCAAAAATCATCGCGCCACGGCTCAAAAAATGATTTCCAATAGATATGTAAGCTTCTTTTTTCGATGTAACTAAAGCTGTTCTGCAACTATGCCCTTCTGGTCTGGAAAGAAGAGAAGCTCTGTTGCCCAATTCAATTTTGCCCTTGTTTTTAATGTAAGCGCCGTAATTTCCAGTTAAATGGTAGCCAAAACTAACATGATTCATTTTTAGTTTTAAACGCAACATTAAAGATGAGGAAGCGAATTTCGCTAATTCCAAATTGCTTGCCATAGCTATGGGTTATCCTCGGCTGTCTATATTAACTTGGTGAAAAAAGAATTAGAGGGATTTTGTTTGAATAATAAATGGAACCATTCTTGTGAATTGATTACCTAAGTTTTAGATATGAACAATTTTGATTAAATTAAAATTAAAAGGAGAAATATTATTCTGCAACGCCAAGTGCTGCCGAAGAAAATTTGGTTTTGCAAATCAT
>DATIXS010000224.1:0-8297 GCA_035518335.1 Candidatus Acidiferrum sp. | reverse complement strand
GGAGCCAACAGTATTTCCGATGCAGAAGGAATGACCTATGTATTCCACTACTGCACTACAACATACGACTACACTAAAACAATAGTTGACTTTTTTGCTACTCAAATGAAACCAATGGTCGCACCAAGCAGAAATTTCAGCCTCGCAGTACTCTATCGAAATGACGCGTTCGGACAAGGTGTCGATGCGGCGGTTAAATATTGGATACAAAATGAAAGCCTTCCCATTAATCTCGTATCAGAGAGAAATTATGATCCTACTACTACGAACTACCAAACTGACTTAACCGCGGTTCAAGCAGCAAAGCCGGATGCTGTGGTTGTTGCAGATAACCCTGACAAAACCCCGTTAATAATCCAACAAGGATGGAACGACGTTGGACTGAAAACAGTTTACATTGCGATCGAAAATAATCAAGACCCAACATTCTATAATTTGCTAGGAAGCATCGGTAATGGACAACTTTTGGAGTCAAAAATGGATCCGTTTATGTCACCTTCATACATGCCAACCGTGCAGTCATATTCTCAGGAATTCTACCAGAAATATGGTGTTTACCCAGGAATGATGGGAGCAGACACATATGACGCATTCTATATTGCTAAAGCAGCAATCGAAAGTGCAGGAACTATAGACAAATCTTCAGTACGAACAGCAATTGAAAATACCAACCTAAACCAAATGCTCATTATGACACAAAACTGCAAAATACAGTTTAGTTCAGGCGTTGACTGGCATCAAATAAAGCCCGTAACCTTCATTGAACAACTCGTTTGGAATTCAACTTCGAACAAGCTAGAATCGCAAATAGTTTGGTCGCCGTCCCCAATAACCAACTTTACACCTTCAACGTTCAATCTGCCAGCAGGCTACAAAGCTGGAAGCTAAATAAGCTACTTCCAAGCTTTTCCTTTTTTATTTTTTAAATTCTTCAGAAGATTTGCCCTAATCAACATGAACTGTTCTTGGATAGAAATGAATAGAAGCCACAAATACTCCAATTGTTATAAACCTCTTTGCTTGACTTTGGCTTGCTGTCTGATATGTTTTAAATAGCTAATTGAGAATATTTGAGCCAATCGCCTGAAGTTGGGAGAATGAAGGAAAAAGGTTCGCTATGGACATATCTGCTGGAACAATCATTTTAACTTTAATCTGGGGAATCGCCGTTGGAAGCATTTACATGTTGCTTGCAACTGGACTAAACATTATTTTCGGCGTTATGAAGCTAGTGAACTTCGCACATGGGCAATTTCTTATGATAGGCGCTTTCTTAACTTGGACCATTTCGGTGGCTACTGGCTTAAACGCGTACGAAGGAATTCTTATTTCTATGGCAGCAGTTGCTGGACTCGGCGTTGTGGTTGAACGACTAACTTTTCGAAGGGTTCTTGGAACTGAGAAGCTGAATGAAATTTTCGTTAGCCTCGGCTTGATTTACATTTTTGAAAATGCTGCGTTGCTCGTATGGGGTGATTCGTCGCAGCGGATTGTTAGTCCTTTCAGTGGGTTGAGTTTGGACTTGACAGCTTTTTCCATCACATATGATCGCATAGTTGCTGTCTTTGTAGTGGTTGCTGTACTGGTTGTTTTCGGCTTGTTAATTTATAGAACAAAGATGGGATTAGCAATGCGGGCGACAAGTCAACGAAATGTTACTGCTATGCTCATGGGCATTAACATTGAGAAAATTTACATGATTACTTTTGGTATGGGATCAGCGATGGCTGCAGCAGCTGGTGGATTATATGGAATAATTTTCACGTTTAATTCTCAAAGTGGCGAATTTCCGACAATAATAGCTTTCGCCATCATAATTCTTGGTGGGCTAGGAAGTATAAGAGGAGCCATAGTCGGCGGTTTGCTCTATGGCATCGCGGAACAGATGGCGACGTTGTTTCTTGGAGGAATATGGGCAAGTGCTGTTGCTTTTGCCCTGCTAATTGTCGTTCTCATAGTCAGACCTAACGGATTATTCGGTGAGAAAGGAGAATAAAATGCTAAGCAAACAGAAACTATCGATGTTCTTCCGTTCAAGAATTTTCCAAGTTTTACTGGTTTCGTTTGCAACTTTGGCATTGATTCCAGTCTTAATACGGGATAGTTTTTTCCTCTTTGTTTTTACGCTAATATTTATTTTTGCTCTTTATGCTGCAAGCTGGAATTTTCTCGCTAATTCAGGGCAAGGTTCACTTGGTCACGCTGTCTTTTTAGGAATAGGCGGTTTTGCATCAGCTATCATAGGAGGGCAAATTTCTATAGCTATAATTGGATTTTTAGGGGAAACTCAAATGCCAATTGGAGCATTATCAGTGTTCATTCAGGTTTTAGTGCTTCTTGTCGGCGGCTTAATTTCAGCAGGGATCGGCTTCTTAATTGGTTTGGCTTGTGTCCGATTAAAAGCTTGGTATTTAGCTATGGTTACGTTTGGTTTTTCAGTTATAGCTGACACCCTTTCAAGTCAATTTGATTCTTTCACACATGGAATAAACGGTTTTGCACCTACAATTTTTGTGCCAGGGGGCTTTGCATTTTACATTTTGGTAATTTCTTTCACAGTGGTTTCGATCGGTATTATGTACCTAATAATGAAGTCTCGAATGGGATTGGCGTTCAGAGCTATTCATGGCAATGAATCTGAAGCTAGAATGATAGGGATTAACACTGCAAAGTACAAGCTTATAGCCTTTACAATTAGCACTTTTTTTGCTGGCATTGCTGGTGGATTGTATGTTTATTTTATTCGATTTGTTGATAATTCTATTTTTTCGCCTGCTAACTCGTTTCTGCCACTCATAATGACAGTCATTGGTGGCTTGGGCACAGTCAGTGGACCAGTAATCGGATCCATTTTTCTAACAGCGGTTGGGCAAATTCTAACAACACAAAGCGTTACTCAATCATTGAATACAACCATTGGACCATTCTTCCCAAAAGTTGGCTACGTTGGACCGCCATTAACATATTTAATCATTGGCGTTATTTTGTTGGTAATTGTGATATTTAGTCCGAAAGGATTAGAATCACAATTCCGTAAATTCTACAAATACATAATAACCGAAGAAAAACCTAAAGGAACTAAGAGGAAATGAAGGGAACAGACTATTTTGCCGAAGCATTAGGCATCAAAGTTCTCGAAGCAAAAGACGGCTATGCAAGAGTATCAATGAAAGTTGAAAAGAACCATACAAATGCATTGGGCTTCACTCATGGCGGCGCAATCTTTTCAATGGCAGACTATGCTTTTGCCCAAGCATGCAATTTTGGAGACAACGTTGCTGTCGCTGTTCAAGTAAGCATAAATTTTCTCAAGCCTTCAGTTGAAGGGGATATTTTGATGGCTGAAGCTATTAGGGTTTCTGACGGTAAAACAATGGGTCTATACCAAGTAACCGTGAAAAAACAGGATAAAACAGTCGCTTTCTTCTCAGGTTTAGCCTTCAAAAAGTAATTTAGCGCCAAGAGCAAATATGAATAATAAATAACTCTATAGAGTCAACAATATTTTTATGTTGGTCACAACCTAGATTCAAGTGCTGGGGTGGCCGAATGGTTCAGGCGACAGCCTGCAGAGCTGTTATATATGGGTTCAATTCCCATCCCCAGCTCTTTTACCCAATCCTGTCTTGATTAAAGAGATTGCTTTGCAGATTTGTTTGGCTCTTCTGAAAAACTTCCCATGGTCCGCTGAATCCATGCGAGCATTGAATGGAGTCTTTCACTTTCGCCCCTCTCTCCGCTGATGTGAACTGTCGTTTGTTCGTTTTCTTCTTAAACAGGGTGAACCCTCCTCTATCTAGAGAACTGATAGACCCCCCGGTTCATGAAAGTATGTTAACCTATGTTGAAAAACAGTGACACGAAATGCGTAGAAGGTATTACCAGCCCCAGTTTATTCAAAGACGTATAGCAAATCGACAGCACCGCGAATATGAAGAAATTAAACGAGCTATTTTCAAACATTTGGGGGCTAGACGAACTTTTGTCCGTGACATTGATGTTACGTTAATTGAGCAGGCTGCAAGACTTTATGCTGATTGGCTCTATGTTGAGGAACTTCTTTCAAGCGATGAAGGCAAAACTATGATTTGGAAATACGCGGATGCTCTTGCAAAAATCCACAGCATGCTAGTATCGATATTTGATGAGCTTGAAATAACACCTAAAATGCGAGGAAAAATCTTCCAGGAAATAGTCCATGATGACGAAATAACATTGAAACTGAAAAAACTAGTAGGAACCGATTAAGATGGAAAAAGCCTTTCTGGATCCAGCGCTTTTTGCTGAAACATTCTTCAACTTTAAGCCGACCCAATACCAAACCAACCTGCTTCAGGACGAAAGCAAACGCATAGTTGTAGTTTGGAGTCGCCAAAGCGGAAAAACAACAACCATAGCCCTAAGATCAATATGGTACGCACTTGCTCATAAGAAAACCTTGACACTCATTATTGCGCCAAGCCTAAGGCAAAGCATGATTATGAGCGACCGCATCTCAGACTTCTTAACAAGTCTACCGCCAAAATACTCCAAAATCTTTGTCAAAAAACTCCAAAGAACCATGATTCAACTTAACAATTATTCACGCATCATCGCTCTACCAAACAATCCCCAACTCCTACGAGGATACACAGCAAATCAAGTAATTTGCGACGAAGCAGCCTTCTTCCGAGACGACAACCTCGTCTTTTTCAACGTGCTCTACCCAATGCTTGCAACCACAGATGGCATCCTTATCGCTTCAAGCACACCTTGGAGCAAAGACAGCGTCTTCTATCGAATGTGCCAAAACCCTCAATTCAGCAAGCATCAGATAACTTGTGAGGACGTCAAAAACAGCGGTTTAATTAAACAGAGCTTTATTGATGAGATGCGAAATCAACTTCCGTTTGAACGTTTTCAACGAGAGTTCATGAGTGAATTTGTTGAAGATGTTGACGCTTGGTTAACCCAGAGCTTAATCATCAATTGCATAGACAGCAAATTAGAACTTTATGATTTTCAAGCTATGCCAAGGGGTAACTTTTACATGGGGGTTGATTTTGGAAAGGAGCAAGATTTCAGCGTAGTTGTCGTAGTTGAAAAGCTTGGAGCTATTACTAGAGTTGTGCATATTCACCGTTTTCCACTAAAAACGCCTTACGGCAGTGTTATTGGTTACATTAAGAGTATTCAGGATCGGTGGAAAAGCATTAACTCTATTTACGCCGACATCACTGGCGTAGGAGGATATATTGTTGAAGACATGTTTCGCGGAGGCATCTACGAAGTCAAAGGGGTCACATTTACCATACAATCAAAAGAAGAAATGGCAACCATTTTAAGAGAAAAAATGCGCAATCAAGAAATCAAAATTCCCTACATCCCAACCAAAAGAATCGACGATGTTGAATTAACCTCCGAACTTAACATCGAAAAGTGTGAACTGCTAAAAACAGGCCACCTAAGATTTAGTCATCCAGACGGTAGCCACGACGACTTATTCTGGAGCTTAGCTCTCGCAGTCTATGCAAGCGTTCAAGCACCACCTCCAGGAGTAGGCGCCGTCCTTGGCTACTAAAAATTCAGACTCAGACGCAACCCAGTTTTTTATCCATAATGAATCTGATTAATTCAGCTTCTAATTTTCTGCCACTTGCTGATCAAATCAACGCGCGCTTTGTTATTGTTTCCATGTGCCTCAGAATTCGTTAACTGACATCATTAAATAGGACTACCAATCCTTCTCCGACTGACGTGTTTATCTTCACAGGCAATAAGCTCTATGAAGAATGTTAAATAAAAATAATCGCACACGCGTTGCACCATAAAAGGATTAACAACGTCAAGAGAGAATAATATGATCATATTTGGGCTCTCGTAGCAGCTATCTTTTAGGCTAAAACAAAACAAGAAAATGCAGGTGAATTCTCTTCTTTGGAGAGGGTTCAATTCCCATCCATATTACAATCACTGAGTTAATTAGCTCGTTAATATCTAGGAAAAGTTTCGTTCTAACCAAAAAGCACATAGGCAAAACCTGCAATTTGGTTTAAGAAGAAGGAGGAAAATAACTTGTCAGACCTAGCCAATAACTGTGAATACTTAACAAGTGAAAAATTATGTCTCGAGGTCTTTAACAGTGAGAAAGCGAAGGCAAGCAGGCAGATTCGGTGCCGAAATGATGAGAAGATGACTTGTTGCTACCTATGCATGTTTGTGCTAGATTGTGCGACGCCCTGCCGATTTTTAGGGAATCCTGAAAATGATTCCTTACCGATCTTGCGAGAAAACACCGAGACCGAAAACACAATTATCGAGGACAGCAAAATCGAAAAAGACAAAACGAAAAATGTCTTAGTTCCTCGTTGCTCTTTATGTAACATTGAGATGTCCCAAACTCGAACCAAGTTCAGAATTGATGGATGGGAAGAGGCGCATAACAAACTGGCTCATGATAACTCAGGGAAACTTGGGGAGGAATTACGAGTAGTAGTTTACTTATGTCCAAAATGTGGCAAAATCGAACTTAAGGCTGACAAAAAATAAACCAAAAATCAAACAAATTAAGTTGACAAAGGTAATTTTTTTCGGATAAAGGGGAATAAACGTAATGTCTCCACACGATGGAGGACTAAATTGCACAAAATGGAACATTAATTGAATTATTTGTAACGTAAAAGTCGCAAAACATATAAAACTTTTTTAGTTAGAGAAGTCTCCACGGAGTCGAATACAATGGACTTCTGCCCAAAATGCGGATCTATACTTCAAACAGCAAAAAAAGACTCTTCCACACTTAGATGCCCAAAATGCAAATACCAAAAACCAATGGAACATAAGGAACCAAACAAAATAATAAGATTACAATTTGGCAAAGTAGCTGAAATCGCTGTTATAGACCAAAGTAAAGAGGCAATGCTTAGACAGCTTCCGACAATTCATTTGGTCTGTGAAAAATGCGGAAATACCGAAAGCGAAACTTGGAACGTCGAAGCAGCAGACGAGACTATCCATTCAACAATAACATTCTTCAGATGTACAAAATGTAAAACCACCAGAAGAGAGTCTGGATAAGCCAAATGACGCACTTGATCAGATACGGCTGATTTTTTGAGAAAAAGTGGATATGCTGATGATTTCTCCAATTGCTGAAAGTTAAATTCCCATCCTCAGCTTTTTTGCTAAAACCTATGCTTTTTGTGAAATTGACTAGCAGATTTAAAAGTTTCTTTTGAAAGTTTGTCATTGTACGTTGATGATGCGAGAGCCAGGTTTCTCATGAAAATTAGGCGGCATTGAGGTTTCAACAGATTATCAGAGTGTATAGTAAATCAGTTTGATACAGTATTTTGTTGTTTTGTTTGTTGTTATAATAAGCTTAGACGTGAAAAGGTTTCTTCATTCTATGGGGGTAAATTTTTGGAAAGACTAGGCCGTGGTTCAGGACATTTGTGAATATTGCTCAATGATTTGTGTGACTTGAGGACGACAGAGATTACGGTGCTCTTCACACCTTTGATCTTCATTATTTTTTTTCGCAGGACATCGCGGAATTCTTCCACGCTTGACGCCGAAACGATGGAGACTATGTCAAATTCGCCTTTTACGTCATAAATCTCGTCGATGTTTTCAACCTTTTCTAGTGCATCTATAACTTGGGCTTTTTGGGCTGGATCAACAAATATGTTAACTGAGGCTTCGAACCGACCGTTATTATAGTTAGACTCCATGATGATCATTAGAGACTGCTAAACTGGTTATGTAGCTTTTGAGCTTTCTTGAGAACCAAAATTGGCTGATTTGAGAAGCACAGCGGGCTAAGACTTGACACTGAAAGCTGAGAGAGCTGAGGAAAATCGAATGACAGATGCTTATTCTCTGTTCGGTTTTGTGCAAGCTTCGATAGTACTGTGCTGAAAAAAAAATCCTTAAGTAGGTACTTCGAGGTTTAGCTGTTGCTTCAATGCCTTGTATCTGTTTCTAACTGTAACTTCGGTAACTCCAGCTGCTTCCGCGATGTCTTTTTGTGTGTTTTTTTCAGCGTTCTGCAAGCACGCGATGTAGAGTGCCGCTGCAGCTAAGCCCATAGGGTCTTTTCCTGCTGAAAATCTTTTTTGTCTAGCCTCCCTGAGTATTGCAATAGCTGCGCCTTGAGTTTTGCCCGATATTCCAGTTTTTCCTGCAATTTTTGAGACGTAGGTCATGGGGTCAGAAATTGGCATGTGAAAATCGAGTTCTTGCAGCAATAGTCTATAGCATCTTGCAACATCCTTCTTGTCAACGAGGCTTGCTTCGGAGATTTCGCGAAGGGTTCT
>DATIXS010000223.1:0-3500 GCA_035518335.1 Candidatus Acidiferrum sp. | reverse complement strand
AATTTTGATGCAACCGTCGGCGCCTTCGTTTTCGGACCCGCCGTGATACTGACAATATTAAATCTTATAATAAGCTACAGAAAAAATGTACCTTGCGAATCAAACCCTTGGGAGGCAAAAGAGATGGAGTGGACAGGAGATTACAGCGGATCATTATCAACTTCTCAAATACCGACAACTCCCAACAGTCCTGAGAGCTCAAAGCTACAAGAGGATGATGTAAAATGAAAAATGAAGAATCGCGATCTGAAGAAAACAAATCTAGTTTTATGCCACTGATAATTGCCGGAGGAGTTGCATTGTTTCTACTGGGACTTGTAATTTACATTCCTCTTCTCGTGGCGGGGTTAATCATCGTGTCAGTGGCTTTGCTCAAAGTATACAAAGATGGAACTGAGGAAAAGTTCGCTCAAACTAAAGAAGCTGAGGAAGAAAAATTTCCTCTTGAATCTGTAAGTAAGGAGAAACTTGGATTGTGGGTTTTTCTTGCCTCAGAAATCTTGATTTTTGGTTCATTAATCATAGCTTACATTTACGTTCGAGTAAACAGCATTTCGTGGCCCATAGCAACGCAGACACACGACGTACTGCTCGGAATGACCAACACAATTATTCTTCTTACAAGCAGCTTGACAATGATTCTGGCTCTTTACTCAATAAGGGCTGGAAACGTGAAAGGATTAAAAATCTGTTTAGGCAGCACCGTTGCATTGGGTGTAGCTTTCTTAAGCATTAAGCTCGGAATTGAATGGCCTGCTCTTATCCGCAATGGATTCACTATAAACAGCGGCTTACCGGCCTCCTCCTACTATGTGTTAACAGGTCTTCATGCGATGCATGTCGCTGTGGGCTTAGTAGCAATTGGCTACCTTATGATTCGAACATTTAACGGAGGATTCACCAGCACAAAGCATGTTGCAGTCGAAAACATCGGCTTGTACTGGCACTTTGTCGACATTGTCTGGATGTTCCTCTTTCCACTATTCTACTTAATTTAGGTGAAAAAAATGGCTGGAATAAAACTCTACATAGGAATCTGGCTTGGACTTGTAATAGCAACAGTAATGGAAGTTGTTGTCCGGTCTTTGCCAGGAGGAGCTTCGTTAATTGTGCTTGTCATAGGTTTAATTGCAGGTGCAAAAGCTATCGTCATTTCTTTGTATTATCAACATCTGCGCTATGAAGGAATCAGACTCGCTGCCCTACCTTTGGCTGCAGTTATAGGCGTCGTCTTTCTGGGGGTTTCTGCTGCATTTACTCTTGCTATGGGGATGTGAAGGCATGCATAAGTCAGACTTATCGCTTATCGCAATTATAGGATTGGCAGCAATTTTCTACTTCGCAACAATGTCGGCTCTGGTCTTTCATATTCAACTTCCTTTAAGCGCAAGTTCAAGCATTTCCGATAAGACGCCAACAGTTAACATTGTACTTTACGAGGGAGAAAACTCAGGCAGCCAGTACGGCTTTGGCTACTCGCCAAGCACTTTATCATCGCCCGGACCAACACTCAGATTCACAACCTCAGACGTTGTAAACATAACCGTCATAAACATTGGAAAGATGCCTCATGGTTTCGCCATAACTAGCGCACCCCGAACAGGCGCAGAGGTGCTTTTCAATGCTGAAATCGGTTCAAAAAACAATCCGCTTCAACCGGGCCAGGAGGGCTCAGTTGTTTTTAAGCCCAACTTAACTGGTTCGGCATTTAGCTATATTTGCCCAATTTCAGGTCATGCTGAAGCGGGAATGTATGGCTCAATCATAATTAGTACAATTTCAGGAACTGGAATGGGAATGTAAACTTTGATAGGATAGATTATATGATTATGAAGCAAAAAATAGGCAAATATGTCGAGCTTACTAAACCAAAAGTTACCCTCTTAAATCTGCTTGTGGGCGTCACTTGTTTTGTGCTTGCAGCGTTCCCAACAGTTGATTGGCTGAAACTGGCGGTTTTTGCAGTGATAGGTTACTTGGCGGCAGGCGGCTGTGGAGTCTTAAACAGCGTGTACGACCAAGATATTGATCGGCTGATGCTACGGACTTCAAAAAGAGCAATCCCATCTGGATACGTACGCCAAATTAATGGATCAGTGTTTGGAATAGTTATGATTGCTGGAAGTTTTGCCATTTCCTACTTATTTTTTAACCCATTGACCGCTATAATGGTCGGAGTTGGAGCAGCTTTTTACCTAGTAGTATATACTGTTTGGCTCAAGCGAATTAGCCCTTGGAACGTGGTTATTGGTGGATTCGCTGGTTGTTTTGCTGCACTTTCAGGTTGGACAGCCGCCGTCAACACACTAAGCTTAATGCCCTTGATGGTTGCAATGCTCGATTTTCTGTGGACACCTGGACATCTCTGGGGACTTGCCATCAAAAAGATGAAAGAATATAAAAATGCTGGAATACCAATGCTTCCTGTTACAGCGGGCATAAGTAAAGCTTCCAAGATTGTTTTTCTGCTAAATGTTTTAACTGTTGCTTTCTCGTTTCTGTTACCGTTGTCGCACCTTACGGGAATTATTTATCTGGTTGTAGCATTTGGTGCAGGTGCAATATTTCTTCTTCAAAATCGAGGATTATTACTCAGTGCTTCGGAGACAAATGGATTAAAAGTGTTTCTTGCTTCAATGCCCTACTTAACCTGTTTAATGCTAGGACTAATTGTTGATAAAATAATTTTAATCTAAACTGGGTTTGATCTTAGAGGCATGCAGTTTTTGAGTAACCTCTCTTATCTTCTCGACCCTATCGATCCATCCAAGACTGCAATACAGTTCAGATGCAATTGAAAGAGGTGTCACAGCTATTTTCTTACCTACAACATAAACATAGTCTGGAGTAAAATCGAAAACGTCACCCCAACCCCATTCTCCAACCTTATACTGCAGATCCCCTTCAACTCTAACTTTTACATTCTTAAGGCTAAAATCAAAATAAAAACATCTAATATAAACTGGAAACTCTTTCCCGTCAACCACTGCGTTTCTTGACAGTTTTATGGTTTGAAAACTGATCTTCCTAGGCGCAAAATTTTCAACTGCTTGGTAAATCTTTTGTGCATCTTCCGAAGAAGATACGATTTCAATGCAGTCTGGTTCAACCTTAACTATTCTCAGGCGTTCTGCCAAGTCTCCGTTTATAATCCACTTGATGTCTTTTTCTTTAAGTTTTTCATACAAAGCCAATAGTGCATCAAAGTATTGTTTTGGAGTGACGCTCACAAAGTTGCTAAGTTGGTCCCAAATTTCCTTGTTTGTTTTGCTCATATTTTAGGGCTCAAATAAAAAATGTTAGTTGTTAGACAAGTGCACCTGGGCTTGCCAAATATTTCTTTATTCCGTCAGCTGCAAGGTAAGCCATGGCGCCTGCAACATGAGTTCCTGCAGTTAAATTATCTCCGAAGGTATCGCAGATTTCGCTTGCAGCAAACAAGTTTTCACTGGTCCAACATTGCATCCACTTGTTAAATACGGATGTTGCTTGGTTTGCAC
>DATIXS010000222.1:0-7232 GCA_035518335.1 Candidatus Acidiferrum sp. | reverse complement strand
AAACAGTTGAAATCAACAATGCAACTAACAATTTCTTAAAAAAATAAATGACTCATTTGCATCAGATGCCGTGATTCGCGTACTTTTGTTTCCAGGCGAAGCAAAAATAGGAAATCTTCCAAATATTATCTTCAAGGAGGCAGATGTAGCAATTGTTACAATCATCAGAAACAAAGAAGTTCCCTCAATGTCTATCACACTTGATGAAGAACGCACCTTCACAGCCTTCCAAGATCCAATTGATCACAAGTATATAGTTGATGAAATGCTCTACGATGAGTGTCAACGTTGCTTCGTAGGATGGAGCAACATGAGCTGGAACTCAGGAAATTAATAGGAGGTAGAAAAAGTGCCGATTGTTGACGGAAAATACGAAGCAAAAATCTCTACAACATATGCTTCCCCTCAAGAAGGAATAGATGAAATTAAGCGAATGATCCAAAAATCAAGAAGAATCAGAATAAGCAACTTACCAATGTCACTATTAGACCAGCTAAGGCCGCTTCTGAAAGACAAAGACCTAATGATTGTTTTGCCACAAAATGAAATACCTACTGAAGAACTCAAGCAATTAGCGCCGACAGCCACAACTAAAGCACGGATATATGTTGATTACATGGGAAAAGAAGCAAATTCTGGATCAGTTAACTTTGCAAGCCGAAGCTTTAGTATCATCTGGTCAGATGAGAAAATTCTGCTTGTTTCAGCGATGGAATATGCTAAATGTGCTAAATGCCTTATGGAGACTTTTGAAGGCGGATGGCATTATGCCCAAAAATGGTAAGTTCTATTCCTCGCCTTTTTTATTTGAAACTATGGTTTAGTCATTGTTGTTAGTTTTGCCAGTTCAGCGATTTGTTCTATGAACTTATCTCGCATTTTTGTGAAACGCATAGCTGCTGAAGGGTGGATAACTTGAAAGTATTTTATGCCCTCTATCCTTGGTGTCTCTTTTGCTGATGCTCCTAAAAGAACGATAATTTTTGGTTTAATGAGGCTGATTTGCATGTTTAAGTAGGGTAAGCATGCTGCTACCTCATCTGGATAGGGCTTGCGATTCTGAGGAGAAACATGTTTAACTATGTTGGTTATGAAGACGTCTTCACGCTTAATTCCGTTCTCAGATAGAATTTTAGTTAAGAATTTTCCTGCTCTGCCTACGAAAGGTCTTCCTGTTTCATCCTCTTCAGCTCCAGGATTCTGGCCAACAAGCATTACCTTAGCGTTTATTGGGCCTTCGCCAGGCACACCATGTTTTGCTCCTTGCCAAAGTCTACATTTTTTGCAACCGTAAATTTGTGAATCCAATTCTTCAAACGCCAAAATAGTCACCTTGTTGTTGGGTCATGACAGTCACACAACCTTAAAAAAAGCGCGCTATTATTTTATATCTAAGTTGTAGCTCCTTATTTAGTGGAGCTCATTTGAAGTCTTTTGGTATTTTGAAGGATGAACCATGACTGAGAAAGAAACTGTGTCCGAATCGCTTGTTGACAGCGCTATTCGTGTTCTTTTGAAGGTTGCTTTCAGGTTTGAACCGTTGGCGCCGACGGCCATAACGGTACTTATGAATCGTCAGTTGCACGGTTTCAAGGAACGGGGGGCTATTGGTGCTTATAAGACTAAGACTAAGCGTTTAGGTAAGTTTCATTACCGGATTGAAATTAATTTAGATGTTACGGGTATGCAGGCGATTCATCTTCTAGGTAACTTATTTCCAAGTCAATTAAGCAGGTTCAGGAGGTGGTTCCATGACTGAGATGGCAGAAAAGAAAGGCAAATTGAAGCTTACGGTTGAGGTTGAGGTTAACGATGAGTTGATGGATTTAGCTAAAGAAGCTATTTCCAAGATGCCGATGCGAATGCAGGAAATGTGGAAGAAAGGCAATGGAGAAAAGAAAGAATAAACTTTTTTGGGTTCCCTTTTCTTTTTTTGAATTTTCTATTTTTTAGATTTAATACAGAATTTGGGCTTTTGGATTTGAAAATTCTGTCAGATGTCTCTTTAGGTCGCTGGTTTTCCTATTTTTCTTATCAGAAATTTTTTTCCAAGAACCAATCTTTGAAGCTTGAGATATTATAGCTCTTTTTTATTGTTGAGTTGACGCTTTTTGAGAGGTGTAATAGGCGCGTATTAACTTCTGTAGACTTCTGTTGTAGGTGTTGACGAATACTGACGCAACCTGCAAACAAATCAAACCCTAAACCAAAAAAGCAACCCAAACCACAAAGGATAAAAATGGCAATTAAAATGGTTGTTGCTCTTTTAAGTCAATTGAAAGAGGAATGAGGGTCACCGTAAAAGAAAGATTTTATAATTAATGCAAACATCTTTCTATTAAGGGTAAATATGAAGTTCTTAATTATACAAAAGGTTAAACGTGAGGTTCCCATCGAGAAATGGGCAAAACTGCTTCCTATGCAATTCAAATATTTCGACAATCTGGAAAAAGAAAAAACGATTGAAGTCACTTACCACCTTATTGGTCAACAAGGCACTATGTTAATAGTCAATGTAGATTCAGACGAGAAGCTTTCAAAAGTTATTGGACAAGATCCCTTGTTCTTTGATTGTGAACGCGAAATCTATCCCCTAACCACTCGGCAAACGCATGAAAAACAAATACGAGAGCTCCTCAAGCAATAAATTTGGTTTTAGTCCATGTGTTGTCACGGCGGTTTTTCCCTCGATGAGAAAACTAGACGATCCTGGTACAATCCAGAGGCTATCTTGGAAGACTTACGCTCTGGTATGGTGTTTGCTGATATTGGTTGCGGCGAGGGGTTCTTTTCTATGTTGGCGGCAAAGAAAGTTGGGGATAAAGGGAAAGTCTACTCGGTAGATGTGGATGCGTCAGCAATCCAAAAGCTTAAGGACAAAGCTGAAGTTGAAGGTTTGAAAAATATTTCTGCGAAAGTCGGAATGGCTGAACAAACGGTTTTTTGCGATAAATGCGTAGACTTTGTCTTTTACAGTATGGTTCTTCATGATTTCAATGACTCCGCAGTAGTTCTCAAAAACGCCAAAAAAATGCTTAAAGCTGACGGTCGACTGGTTGATTTGGATTGGAAAAAACAAGAAATGCCTTTTGGTCCCCCATTCAAAATCAGATTTAACGAAGAACATGCTTCAAACATAGTCAAAAAAGCAGGTTTTCAAATTGATCAAGTTAAAGCAGTCGGAAGCTACCATTACGTCATTACGGCAAAGCCTTTGATTTAGCATAATCAGGTTTGTTCTACAGCAGCATAAAATTCCAGTAGATCGTGTTTGAATTGTTCCGGTTGATCTTTATATGCTGAATGTGAAGCGCCACTGTAGACAATGAGTTTTGCGTTAGGTAATTTGTCTGCGAGAGTCCGCATGTCCTCTCCTGAAATGATGTTATCTTGGGAACCCCAAATTATCCTAACTGGAAAATCAAACTTACTATAAAATCGCTGTAAATCCTCTTGCAACGCTCTGCCAGGCGCAACCAAAAACAAACCCTTAACAGAAAACTTTGTTGCATACCACAATGCAATGTGACCACCAATGCTTGCACCGACAAGAACTGGCGCCGCTGAACCGAAAACATTTTTGGCTGCTTCAGCTGCTACCGACACATTGACTTCTGTGTTTCGAGTTTTAGGTTGACACCTGCTTCTTAAACCGTATGGCATATCTAAAGCTAAAAATGGTACCTTCTTATCAATTAATAGTTCTGTTACTCCGATTCGCTCCCAAATATCTTTCGTATATGAAAATCCATGCAGAAAAATAATCGGGATGCCAGGTACATTGGAGTACAGTGCTGGACATTTATGCTCTGCAGCGTTTAATGTTTTTTCCATAGATCCTACTTAGTTTTCGTTTCTTATAACATTTAACTAATAGTCAAATATACGAAAAGAATAATAGACGTAAGACTTTCATTGTTTTTGGTGACTTTTTTGACTGTTAAAGTTGGCGATAAAGCGCCAGATTTTACGCTTCCTTCACAAATGGGCGACAACGTAACACTTTCAGAATTCTTAGGGAAAAAGAACATAGTTTTGTATTTTTACCCCAAAGATGAAACACCTGGCTGCACAAGGGAAGCCTGCACTTTTAGAGATAGCTATGAAGAACTAACAAGTTTAGGAGCTGAAGTACTTGGCGTGAGCGGGCAAAGTGTAGCTTCACATAAGTCCTTTGCAACACATCACGGGTTGCCTTTCATTTTACTTAGCGATGTAGGCAATAAACTTAGAGAATTGTACGGCGTCCCATCAAGCATGGGAATAATTCCCGGGCGTGTGACATATATAATTGATAAGAAGGGTGTCGTCAGGCACATTTTCTCGTCTCAAACCCAAGCAGAACGCCACGTAGAAGAAGCGAAAACTACACTTAAAGAACTGGAAACAGAGTCACAGACATCGGCTACCGTTTAACTGGAGAAGCGTTAGATGCTAAATTTATACAACAGTTTAACAAGAAAAATTGAACCATTCAGCCCAGCCGAAGATATGAAGGTTAAAATGTACACTTGTGGTCCATCAACATACCAAAAAGCACACATCGGAAATTACCGCACATTCCTCTTCGAAGACATAACACTTCGCTATATGGAATACTTAGGCTACAAAGTGACACGGCTCATCACCTTAACTGATGTAGAAGACAAAGCTATAACTCAAGCAAAAAAAGAAAACCTTAGCGTTGAGCAGTTGACAACAAAAAACGAAGCTATCTTCTTTGCAGACTTTAAACTTCTAAGAATTAAAAAGCCGGATTTCGCAATAAGAGCTTCTTCAGTAGTAGATCAAGCAGTAAACATCATAATTCAGCTATTAGACAAAGGCACAGCCTATTGGTTCAGCCATGAGGATTCAAAAAACGTCTATTTTGACCCTTTAAAATTCAAAGGCTTTGGCAAACTTGCAAATTTAGATATGAGTAAATGGCCAAAAAAGAAACGACGCTTTCATTTAGACACATATCCTGGCACGCCTTGGAATATGGGCGATTTTGTGATTTGGCACGGTTGCGGGCTTGAAAATGTTTGCTATGACACATTGATTGGGAGGGGTCGACCAGCGTGGAATATTCAAGATGCAGCCATTGTAACTAAACATTTAGGATTTTCAATTGATGTTGCCTGCGGGGGAATCGACAATCTGGTTAGACATCATGATTATGCTCTCGCGATTGCAGAATCAGTTTCAGGCATACCTTTCTCGCGTTATTGGCTTCATGGGGCCCATCTGTTCGTGAATGGAAAAAAGATGTCTAAAAGCACTGGAAATGTGTATTACCCAAGCGACATTATGGAGCAAGGAGTTGACGGCGATCATTTAAGGTTCTTTCTTATTTATGGACCTTATAGGAAAAAATTAAACTTCACTTTTGAAAAGCTGGCCAAAACTACTCAAAGGCTTGATTCCTTCAGAAGAATGTTAAGAGAGATACAGGGGTCAAATTCAGAAACCAACGTTAACGAAAAAGCCCTGATCAACAAAATTGTTGCCGAATTCGAGGATCACATGAATAACGATCTAGATGTAAAAGGTGCTTTCGATTGCCTAAATGAAACAATAAGTGAGCTTCACAAAAATCGAGAATTATTAAGCAAAAAAGACGTAAAAAACTTAATGGAAGACTTGCATAGGATTGATTCGGTGCTTCAATGCATTTTTTAATTGACCTTACGTATTAGACTAAGTCGCCAACAAGCTTAACTCTCTTAAGATTTTCCTCCCTATGAGGCGCCATTTCCAATTCTTCAGTTAAGTCTTTGCCAGCTTCATGCATTCCTAAGTGGTCTCCATCAAGCCAAAAACTACTTTCGGACACATCATACACTTTGCCCTTGTAGGACAAGTAGGCTGGTTTACCGTTTTTTCCGTTGTTTGCTTCAAGTTCTTGTCGAGTTACTTTTTTTGTTTCAGTCAAAAAGATTCCTTCTGCATTTTAAAGTTGCAAGCCTCTATTTAAAATGTTTATGCTTAATTCCTTAAGCTGGTTGAAGCAACAAATTGGAAGGCTACATCGTTATTTTATTGTTTCAATGTTGGAGAGATTACATGCTTGCAAATTCTGTTACCCTTTTAGCCCTAGCAATTTTAATAAGGGCGCGGCTAAACGGTTTGTTGGAGATTAAGTTTGCCTGAAAAAGTTCTAGTTACATCCGCTTGGCCATACATTAATGTCACACCTCATTTAGGTAACCTCGTCGGCTCAGTACTTTCAGCCGATGTTACAGCTAGATATTACAGGCTTAAAGGTGACGATGTTTTGATGGTGAGCGGTTCAGATACTCATGGTACTCCAATCGAAGTGGAAGCTATAAGGCAGGGAATCAAGCCTAAGGAGTTAACTGACCGAAACCACGCCAGAGTTGCAGAGCTTTTTCGAAGATGGTATGCTTCTTTTGACAATTACACAAGTACCGAGAGTCCTGTACACAAAGAGTTCGTGCAAAAAACTTTACTCGAAATCGAGAGAAACGGATACATTTTTGCTCAAGAAACGCAGATGCTTTACTGCGAGCATGACCAGCGCTTCTTACCTGACAGGTTCGTGGAAGGCAAATGCCCGTATTGCGGTTGCGAAAAAGCCCGCGGTGACCAATGTGACATATGTGGTAGGCTTTTGGAACCTACTTTGCTAGTTGAACCTTACTGTGTAATCTGTAAAAATAATCCCACTGTAAAAACTACTCGCCACTGGTACATCGACCTGTCAAAACTATCAGAGCCATTAACAGAGTACTTAATGAACAACCAGCAGCTTCCCGTCAATGTCAAAAACTTTAGTCTTAACTGGATAAAAGAAGGCTTAAAACCACGAGCGGTCACCCGCGATGTAGAATGGGGAATTCCAGCACCTTTCAAAGGTGCAGAGGGCAAAACCGTCTATGTCTGGGTTGATGCTGTCTTAGGTTACATTTCAGCAACCATAGAACAATCAGACCGAATGGGGCAACCTGAAAAGTGGCGTGAATTCTGGTTTAACAAACAAGCAAAAACTCTATATTTCGTCGGCAAAGACAACATACCCTTCCACACAATTATCCTCCCAGCCCTACTGCTAGCTTCAGGACAAGGCTACAACCTGCCATGGAACGTTTCCGCCACCGAATTTCTTCAGTTTCGAGGGCAAAAAGCCTCAAAAAGCCAACGCGTCGGCATTTGGATAGATGAAGCCTTAGAAATGTTTCCAGTGGACTACTGGCGCTTCTTCCTTATCGCTACAAGACCTGAAAGCA
>DATIXS010000221.1:0-3516 GCA_035518335.1 Candidatus Acidiferrum sp. | reverse complement strand
TGAGGAGAAGGCTTTGCCTTTGATTGAGAAAAAGGAGCATTTGGCTAAGGATGAAGAAAAAATGCAGTTGCAAGCGAAACGTACCGCTGAGTTGATTGAAAAATATGGAAAAGTAGCTGCCATAGCGTTGAGCGCTAGGCGGGTCTTAACTGCTGATATTGCTGTTGTTCTGGAGAAGGAGCCTAAGCCTTCAGATCGTTTTTACGAGTTGGTTATGGAGGCTGAACGGAAATCTCTAAGCAAACGATTCTGAAGTGCATCTGTCTCTTTATAGAATTGTGTGTCGTAGGAAAATAACAACAGCTTTTTAAACGTAGATCAGCATACTCTGGTTATCTGCTTATAACATCATAGGAGACAAAAGAAGAGTGGAAATAAGCCGAAAGAATCTGCGAGACGAAGTTCTTGAACGCGTTAAATACGTCAAAACCTGCGTTATGGCACGGGAACTTTGTCTGCTTGTACGCACAAACAGAGCCGTATTAGAACCCAAAGATGTTCAGGAAATTTGCCAGTACATATCTAATCTGTGTAAAGAGGAGGGCTGCTCTGAACCTAGCGAACTATGTACTAAAGCTTCAAAAGCACTGGGTTCGGCGAGTGAAGAAAAATATCTTGAATTGTGCGCTCAAAGCTGCGTTAAATGTGGCGAAGCTCGAAGACCGGTTCCGAAAAAAGATGCGTATGTGGCTTAAGCATGATTGCGAATTTTGGAAAGGTGAAGCGTTAAATGTTTATTGCTCCGTTTGTTCCAAGTCCAAACACCGTTATAGAATACATGTTGAAGTTATCCGGTTTGAAAGCTGGAGAAGTATTGTTCGATATGGGTTCTGGAGATGGCAGAACAGTCATTATGGCAGCTAAAACTTTCGGTGCAAGAGGAGTCGGCATTGAGCTGCGAGAAGATTTAGCGAAAAAAGCAATGAGTAACATTCATGAGAATGGTTTGGAAGACAGAGTCACCATTGTAAACAGCGACATGTTTAATGTTAACTTGACTTCGGCAGACGTAGTCTACTTGTACTTAACTACTAGCGCAAATGAGAAGATCAGGCCCAAACTTGACAGCGACCTGAAAAAAGGCGCTCGAGTGGTCTCACATGACTACGAAATTATTGGTTGGCACGCAGAAAAAGTTGAGAATTTCTGCGAAAACCCCCAGTTAGGCTACCCCTCACACACAATCTACCTATACAGAAAACCCTAAACCACCACTTCAGTCTAAGAGTTGTTTATTTTCGCTGTTTTTGGCGCAATTTTTTCTTTGTGTTTCAAGTTGCTTTTTTGAAACTAAAATTAAATTGATTGCAAGTTGATACATTTTTTTACATTTTTTTACAAAATATTACAATATTTTACAAAATGCCTTTAACTCGAAGGGTAACTTTAAGACTAATCTGAAGAAAGAGAACCTTATCACAGTTCGAAGCACTGGATTGTCCCCAAACGGGCTTGTCGGTTTTCTACGAAATTTTTTTTAGAGTTCGTTCTGGGTTGTTTTCTTGAAAACAGCCTTAAATCATCTGCAACTAGGTTCATTATTAGGCAATTTTAGACAAAATAGACATTTTTAGACATATTAGACAATGGAGATGTTAAGTGAAGGCACTTCGCAATAGATTAGAAAATATCTAATTACAAAAAGTTCAGGTTTTGCCTGTAAAATTCCATTCTTTGACACGGTACTTTTCTTTAAAGAGATTATTTGCAAGACCCACTTCAGTGGGCGATAACTCTCCTGGCTCAAGCTGAATCTTTAGCATAGCCTTAAACCCCTGTACAAGTGCGTTGGCTACTGTTTCAGCCATAACAGCGTGACCTAGTTCGTTTTGGATACTGGTAATCTTGCGTTTGGCGATGTCTGCAGCTTGGGTGCAACTGGCGTCTCTAAATTTTAGAAGCTGAAACATTTTTGGCAAATCAGCACTTCTTAAGAGTGTACCATGCTGAAGAACGATACCTCGTTTTATGGTTTGGCTGCTGCCTGAGATTTTTTTGCCTGCAACGGTCATGTTTGGGCAGTTTTTTGCGTCCCCAGTGCTGAAGTCGGCGGTTATCCCCAGAAGCCTAAGAGCATCTTTTATCGCCTCGTAAACTTTCATGTAAACCGTAGTTAAGTCAGCCCTGCCCAGGTCAGCAACTTTAGCGTTTATGCTGTAAGTAACTTCACCTTCAAAATCATGATAAACAGCACCGCCCCCACTAATACGACGAACGACATCAACAGCCATTCGCTCACAAGCATCAAGGTAAACTTCAGCTTCGGGATTCTGATTTTTACCAATGCTAACAGCGGATGGTTGCCAACGATAAAGCCTCAATGTATTTGGAACTTGCCCAGCAATTCGAGCCGTCAAAATTGCCTCGTCAATTGCCATATTCATGAACGCGTTGTAAGTCTGAAGTGACAGTAACCGCCAATTATCCATTATAGTTCAATCCATCAAAATAACAACGGTTTTACTTAAAACTGTTCTGCCTTCGATTCCACATTTGCACTAGTTTTGGTCAAATGTGAATGCTGGTTTTCATATAAGACGATGAAAGGAAATCAATTCGGGTCTGGTAAAAAACAATTTACATTTGAGGTTAATCAAAAGCTTAGATATTGAAAGATAATTGTCTCTTGTTTTGCAAACTAAAAAAAAGAGAAAATAGATTTGTAGTTTTGCTGTTTATTTTCTTCTGACGATGATCACAGTTGCTATGGCTATTGCTATGATTATGGCGATTGCCGCACCAACCACGTACAGCATAACATCATTTGCTGTTACGGAACTAGAAACCGTTGTTGTCGGTTCTGGTGTCGCTGAAGGACTGCTTGCATATAGGTATGTTTGTGCTGTTGATCCGTAGTACGAGTTTGAGCCTGCAAACGTTGCAATGATAGTGTAGTTGCCGGAAATGTTTGGTGTCCACGTGAAGCCATAAGCGCCTGTGCCGTCACTTGTTGTCATGCCGATTTGTCTATAGTTGCCGTTAGAATCGACCACGCTTAGAGTAACTGGGACTCCTGTCACGTTATGCGGCATTGTTTGTTGTTGGTAAACAGCGGCCATGAACTGGCTCATGCTGTCTTCAGAGACTGCTGGAACACCGTCGGGGAAGTTAGATGCAACTGCCTGTTGTTTCGCACCAGCTGAGACATCTGTTACTGTGCCTGTGATTGTTATGGGCGTAGACGTTGTAACGCCAATGTTGGGTGCTGATACAGTTGTAGCAGTTGGGCCTTTGCCGAAAGCGTAGACTTGGTTGTCGTAAGCGTTTAATGACAGTACGATTCCATATGAGATTTCGGTGGAAGTAACACTTGTGTCAAGTTCGCTCCAAACAAGGTTTCCGTTAGTGATGTTTACTGCTAACAATTGGGCTCCGTGGAATAGCGGTGGGTTGTATTCGTGACCAATCGCAAAGTATGCTATGTCATTGGAGACGCATGAGCTGCTGAAAACCCACAGCGGCCAAACGTTGTATGGAGTTTCTATTCCTGAGCTGCCGATGAGTTGAGTCGTGTTT
>DATIXS010000220.1:0-6550 GCA_035518335.1 Candidatus Acidiferrum sp. | reverse complement strand
TTTCTAACAGTTGCCAACTGAATCTGAAGTTGAGCTTCAGTTGTTGTGGCTCGTTTTGTGAAGATTTCTAGAATGAGTTGAAAGCGGTCAATAACTTCTACGTGTGTTGCTTTTGCCAAGTTATAAGTTTGTCGTGTTTTTAGGTTGTTATCAAAAATTACTTTTCCTGCGCCTGTTTCATCAACCATTTGGGCGAGTTCTTCAACTTTGCCAGCTCCTATTTGATAGCGTGCATCTGGCGGTCGGGTTTGCTCTAATGTGCCAACAACAATATACCCTGCAGCTTCGGCTAATCTTTTAAGTTCATCTAAACTTGATTCTTCTCGGTTTAATCTACGCTGGACTATGACGGCTTTCGTTTTTGTGCCGTCTCCTCGTCTTTGTCTACCTCGACGATATCTCCCAAAGTTAATTCTTGGCTAGCGGACTTTGAAAACTGATTTACTTTCTCTTCTGAAATTGGGACAAGCAACTTGATCTTTAACATATGTTCAAGTTTTGAGGCAAGCTGATTATTTGGCGCCATTTTGCCAACTTCCAGATTTCTTAACACCGAAGCTTTCTCATTTATTTTCTTACCTAGTTCTTCATGAGTGAGCATCAACTTTTCACGTGCTACTCTAATCTTGCTTGCATAGTCTTCGGCAACTTCTTGAGTAATTTGAACTTGAGCAATCATTGGTTTCCTTTGAACCATGGCGACTGGCGCCTGAGGTTTCTTAAGAGTCGGCTTGGGGATGGCTGGTTCGGCATAAACTATTTTTCCATGTTTAGAACACTCAATGCAAACAGTTAGTCTAGCGCCTTCAATAACAGCCATGATTGGTTCATCATGAATTTTGTGTCCACAGACTTCACATCTCAATGTATGCTTTCCCCTTTTTATTGTCTTTATTATATTGTTATGTTTATACTTGTCGAAACAACAAAAATGTATCGATGGTGAAAAATTGGAGAACACACTTGGCAAAGTAAGGGCGATCGCCGATTATCAGTTTGGAAAGGGGGTGGGTCAAAAGCTGTTTCCAGAAAACATACAAATAGAATTTTCGCCAAGAACGGGTAGAATACGTTTCATTAATCTAAATGGGGAAAGACTAGCTACTCTTCGCCCAACTGACGGTTTGCTTTCTTTAAGCATTAGAGCAGCTAAGTCAATTGCAGAAAACACTCCTTTCGCAAAATGTTTTGTTACAGCAAAAAACGAGGTTTCCAAGTTTATCGCTAAAGGAGGAGACATTTTTGCCGTTCACGTAGTTAAAGTTGACAATGAAATTTGCGCTAAAGATGAAGTCATTGTAAAAGATGAATCAGGAAATGTCTTGGCGGTTGGTCGTGCGTTACTTTCAAGTGCAGAGATGACTGCTTTTAAAACCGGACCAGCAGTTAAGGTAAGACACGGGGTCAAAGAAAGCTAAGTTTTTCGAAGACGGCGCTTCAATTTAGACTAAATCAGTCAGCAAGTCCTCACTTTTATTTTCCTTAGAGAGTACATAAAATTAAAGCTCGGTCTCCAAATTGCCTTCTAATCTTTTACCACATAAGCCCAATCTATATTTCTCTCCCAAAATTCTTTGAATGATTTTCTGAATTTTGGTAATCTGGATCTTCCTCTCCAGGTGCTCTTATCTGCAAACTTTTTTATTTCGGATGACGGCTCGAAATAAGGAATCGCGTTCTTTACACTTAGAACAAAAGGAGGATACCCATAGTACATATTGATCCAACTAGAAATTATGCTTCCTGTCCGGTGGTTGCCTTCAATAAATAATTGTGGGTATCCAAGTATTGCAACATATACCTCGGCAGCCACTTTCAAAGGATGAGGCTCTTTCTTCATGTGGTTAGAATACCAGCGAATTATTGGATCAATATGTCTATAATATTTTTCCGAATTAGCAACAATTGCTTTTGAAAACTCTTGCCTCAAATGAAAATCTAAACCATAATGAACCAAATTATTTAATTCACACATTTCTTCCAGACTCTCCTTCGAGAATGGTTCAATGCCCTCAGTGAGCAAAATATCTAAAAAACCATAAGCACTCATCATTTTCGCCCTAATATCGGCATTAAATGGGGTGTCCTTTCTACCTATCTTTCTTAAATCTAGTTCATCATCGATCTTTTTCCAATTTTTCTCTACGCTGGTTAATGATTGGTCAATTTTCTCCAAGTTTAATCGTAATATTTCTTTTTGTTTTTTCATTTAATCTATGTTGTGTATTTTCATATCTAAAATACATTACCTGAAATAAATAGCAGAGATTTAGAAAGCTCAAACTAAAATCAAAAGAAAAACTTGAAAAAGTTAAGTATATCAAGTTCTTCTGCAGAATAAATATTAGAAGTGTAATCTATGCACAAACGAATGAACCCTCGAGAGCAAAAACGCATGATGCAACGAATGGGAATGAACATGGACACTGTTGCTGACGTTCAACAAGTCATTATTAGAACAGCAGGAAAAGATATTGTAATTGATGAACCAGAGGTTGCAATTTTACAAGTCCAAGGACAAAAAATGTATCAAGTTATTGGGGGGCAAGTTTCAGAGCAAGCACCGTCACAGCGCCAAGCAGCAAAAGTTGCTCAGCCAACTTTTTCCGAAGAAGACGTAAGGCTTGTGGCTGATCAAACAGGGAAAAGCTTGGAAAAAGCAAAAGATGCCCTTGAGGAATGCAAGGGAGATTTAGCGAAAGCAATTTTGCTTCTTCAATCTTAATTTTAAGGTTATATCTAAGATGTCCTCATCTATCTTAATGAAGGAGCTTGGGCAGTGCTTCAAAACGTAGACATAGCGGTCATTGGACATCTCTCAATTGACACAATTTTATTGCCCAAAAGAAAGCTCCCGTTTGTAGTTTTAGGCGGCGCTGCAACCTACACTTCGTTTGTTGCTAAACGTTTGGAGGCAACCGCTTCAATTATTTCAAGAGTGGGCGGGAATTTTCCAGAAGCTTACTTGTGGTGGATAAGACAAGAAGGCATTGATCTTTCCGGTGTAACAAAAAAAACTGATGAGCCCTCTACATGTTTTGAACTCAAATATAATGAAGATTTGTCTGAAAGAGTTCTGAAATTGAAAAGTAAAGGCGCACCAATAAACTTGGCAGATGTACCAGCAGATTTACAGGCTAAAGCAATTCATATTGCCCCAATTGCCAACGAAGTGTCTTTAGAAGTAGTTGAGCATCTAAAACAATGTGCTGACGTTCTGTCACTTGACCCTCAGGGTTTACTTCGAAGCTTCGACGGAGAGGGAAACGTCACCGAAAACGCTTCAGTAGATGCTTCAATATTTAGCTTAATTAACATTTACAAGTCCTCACAGAACGAAATCTACAAGTTGACAGGCGAGTCAGAGCTGAAGCCAGCGATTAAGGCGATTCACGATGTGGGAGTTGAAACCGTGATAGTGACGATGGGCGCTAAGGGCTCAGTTCTCTCAGTCGAAGGAGCACAATACAATATTGCTGCTTGCCCTTCGCAAGTTCTTGTTGATCCTACAGGTGCAGGAGACGTTTTCATGGGCGGATTCTTAACAGAGTATCTGCGCCAAAAAGATTCAACATGGTGTGCTTGCGTCGGTTCAGCTGCGGCTTCAGTAGTTGTGGAAGGTTTGGGACCCACTTATTTTGGCAAGAAAGAAGAAATTTATCAGAGAGCCAAAACATTGTATGAAAAGGAACTTAAGCAATAGCGGTATATTTACGTAATAAACTAGTCACCGAGGCTTCAATTATGGGTCGCATAGAAAAAGGGCAAAAATGCAATGTGTCAGGTTGCAACCAAGAAGCTGCCCGTTCAATATCAGCTGACAAAGTCAAGGCTGCTGGCTTAAATGTTAGCAGCAAAGAAAACCGAGCTTACATTTGCAAAGAACATTACAAAGAATTTAAGAAAAAAACTAAAAAAGATAAAACGCTTGATAAATGGCGTTACGGTCGCTAAGAAGAGTGAAATGCTATGCGAATATTACAATTACATTCTAACTTTATAGTTTTTAAACCAGTTCAAAAAGAAATTTCGATAGCGGAGGAAGCAGAACAAAAAGAAAATCGGGTAGAAGAAGTTGTAGTTTTGTTTACTGCTATTGAAGAAGGAGACACCGTCCAAATTGGGCAGAAAGCTATCGATGACGTCCGAGCATTTTTAGGAAGGCAGAAAACAAACCGAATACTAATCTATCCGTTTGCACATTTAAGCAGCAATCTTTCTCAGCCTTCAGAAGCTCTCAAAATCATCAAATCCATGGAAACACACGCTAAAGAGAAAGGTATAGAAACTTATCGTGCCCCATTCGGATGGAACAAGCAATTTACCATTTCGATCAAAGGTCACCCGCTCGCTGAACAAGCACGCTCATACGCGCCTACGCCAGATTCCACTGAGCCCCAAGCTGAAAGTGTATGCAAAAAAGAAGAAGAACCCGTTTCAGCAGCTTTAAAAGCAGAGGATAAGATGCAGTCATTTTGGCATGTTATCTTGCCAGATGGATCTTTGGTGCCGATTGAAGAGTTCAAATTTAAGGGACACATTAACCTCCAAAAGTTTTCACAATATGAAATTAAGAAGGCTAGAGCAGTTACTCAAATGCCAGCTCACGTTACGTTGATGAAGCGGTTGGAAATTGCTGATTATGAGCCGGGAAGTGACCCTGGAAACATTCGTTGGTATCCCAAAGGGCGCATGATCAAGTCTTTGTTAGAGCAATATGTCAGTACCATAGTAGCTTCTTACGGTGGTATGGAAGTAGAAACTCCCATTATGTATGACTTCAACCATCCAAGCCTCAAAAGCTACTTAAACCGTTTCCCTGCGCGTCAGTATGTGCTTAAATCGGAGGACAAAGAACTGTTCCTTCGATTCGCAGCATGCTTTGGCCAATTCTTAATGGCACACGATGCCCAATTCAGCTACAAACAACTTCCAATCAAATTGTATGAATTAACCCGCTATAGTTTCAGGCGCGAAAAAAGCGGTGAAGTCGTTGGCTTAAAGCGTCTGCGAGCTTTCACCATGCCTGATTGCCATGCTTTCTGTGCTGACCTTGACCAAGCTAAGAAAGAGTTCATGGTTCGCTTCAATCTAAGCATAGATGTTCTAAGCAACATAGGCTTTTCAAAAGACGATTACGAAATCGCCATGCGCTTCACTAAAAACTTCTATGATGAGCATAAGGAGTTCATTGCTGAATTGGCAAAACAGTTTGGCAAACCGATGTTGGCTGAGGTTTGGAATGAACGTTTCTTCTATTTCGTACTTAAATGGGACTTGAACTTTGTTGACAACCAAGACAAAGCTGCTGCACTTAGCACGGACCAAATTGATGTGGAAAACGCGCAACGCTATGAAATAACCTACGTCGACGAGAAAGGAGAAAAACAGTACCCGTTAATTCTCCATTGTTCACCCAGCGGAGCTATTGAACGGGACATTTATGCGTTGCTTGAAAAGGCTTATCGTGAGCAGATGGCAGGGAAAGCACCAATGTTACCACTGTGGCTTTCACCGACACAGGTAAGGTTGATTCCGATTTCCGATAAGTTCCTTGAAAAGATGGGACAAATTGCTCATCAAATTGGTTCACACAACATTCGAGTAGACATCGACGACAGCTCGTCAACGCTACAAAAGAAGATTCGGGAAGCAGAACAGGAATGGGTGCCTTACATTATTGTTGTCGGAGAAAAAGAAGTTGAGTCGGGATTGCTATCAGTTAGAGACCGCGAGCTTAAGGGTCAACAGCAAAACATGACTGCAGAACAGTTGATAAAGAAAGTGTCTGAGAAAATCGCTGGCAAACCTTTCAAACCTCTGCCTCTACCAATGCATCTCTCAAAGAGACCTCAGTTCCATGGTTGATAAACGAATTACATGTATCGTTGACGCAAAATATATCAAACAAACCAACACTATGAAACATTGTAAGAAGCGAAAACCAAATGAACAATGAGTTACAAGTCTACATAGACGGCGAATTTTATCCAAAATCGCAGGCCAAGATTTCAGTCTACGACCATGGATTCCTTTACGGAGACGGCGTTTTCGAAGGAATCCGAGAATACAACGGCACAGTATTCAAGCTAAAGGAACACATTGACCGTCTCTATCGTTCAGCACATGCCACTACAATAACAATACCATTAACTAAAGAAGAAATGATTCATGCGGTAGTTGAAACCCTAAGAAAAAACAAAATGAAAGACTCATACATACGCCTGGTAGTAAGCAGAGGAGTTGGAGATCTCGGTTTGGACCCGCGCAAATGTCCGAAACCTACAATCATAATTATTACTGACACAATTAACATAAAAGCAGGTAACGCCAAGGAAACCGGAGTTACAACCATGTTTTCTTGGGTTCGCAGAAACCCAGTTGATGCAACAACACATGAGATAAAATCGCTCAACTACCTAAACAGTGTGCTGGCAAAAATTGAAGCAAACGCTTGCGGAGTTGACGAAGCCATATGTTTGGAAAGTAGCGGTTGTATAGCTGAAGGTGTGGGCGAAAACGTTTTCATAGTCAAAAACGGCGAACTCTT
>DATIXS010000219.1:0-2315 GCA_035518335.1 Candidatus Acidiferrum sp. | reverse complement strand
AAATTTATCGAAGAACTTTGATGTGTTCTTCATCATTGAAAAGAGTTGTTTACTTCCTTTTTTTCTACACGCTTTGTAAGTATTTCGGTTAGCTAGCGTTCTTTACTATTAATCG
This sequence comes from Candidatus Acidiferrum sp., assembly GCA_035518335.1. GTDB lineage: Archaea > Thermoproteota > Bathyarchaeia > Bathyarchaeales > Bathycorpusculaceae > Bathycorpusculum. The sequence goes on along the minus strand of DATIXS010000219.1, from coordinate 2,200 downwards.
CGAGGTTTCGTCGATCTCTTCTTCAGTCGACCATCTGCCCAGGCTTAACCGTATTGCTCCTAAAGCGAGTTCGCTGGGTAAACCCATTGCAAGCAAGACAGCTGAAGGCTTTGTAGCGCCTTCGTGACAAGCAGAACCCGTTGATGCTGCAATCTCAGGTATTTGGGCTAAAAGATTTTCGCCTAACATACCTTTGACGCTTATGTTAAGCGTATTTGGCAAACGTTTTTTCGGGTGTCCGTTAAGCTTCACTCTATCTTCCCCTAAACCTCGAATAATATTGTTGTGCAGCCTATCCCTAAGCGCTTTGATGTTTCGGCCATATTTGTCTAATTCAACTGAAGCTATTTCGCATGCAGCACCAAGCCCGACTATGTAGGGAACGTTTTCTGTTCCAGCTCGTCTGCCCCTCTCCTGTCCAGCTCCGTGTATAAACTTGTCAAGTTTTGTCCCATTTTTGATGTATAGGGCGCCGATTCCTTTTGGAGCGTAGAGCTTGTGCCCCGCAATCGTGAGAAGATTGACGCTAAGATCTTTAACTTTTACAGTTATTTTCCCGCATGACTGGGCAGCGTCGGTATGGAAGGATACTCCTCTTTCCATTGCTATTTTGCCGATTTCTTCAATCGGATTAATTGTACCTACTTCGTTGTTTGCATGCATTATTGTGATAAGAACTGTTTCAGGGGTGATAGCTCTCTCAACGTCAGAAGAACTTACCATTCCGTATCTATCTACGGGGATGTATGTGACTTTGTAGGCGAATCGATCCATCAGGTATTGCAATGTTTCAAGCACGGCAGGGTGCTCAATTTCTGAAGTGATTATGTGTTTTCCTCTTTCCATGTTTGCGAAAGCTGTTCCGATTATCGCGTGGTTGTTGCTTTCGGTGCCTCCGCTTGTAAACAGAATCTCTTCAGGTTGTGCTCCGATCAGTTTTGCGGTTTGTTTTCTTGCCTTAGAGACACCTTCTTTCGCCACTTTTCCATAGGTATGGGTGCTCGAGGGATTTCCGAAATTTTCCTTGAGAAACGGAAACATTGCTTCAAGAACTGTGGGGTCAATAGGGGTTGTTGCGTTGTAGTCCAAATAAATTGGTTTTACGGTCTTACCACCTGTTAATATGTCCAGTTCACAACGCCTGGTTTTACTTTTTCTTTAACATCTCTCATACAGGGTTCAAGCTTAAGTGGATTCTTGAATCTGGAGTATTTTTGTTTTTACAGTCCCCTCCACTCAGCGTTGGAGTCGTTTGGCAGAATTTCTTTTAAAGTATTTGTAGAATACTCAAGTTCTCAAAGGTGGTTTTGAATGAAAGAAGAACAGCAAATGCCAGTTGAGTCACGGAGGGAATTTGGATGGTGAAGCTTCGGTTTGATAAATCAAAAAAGCGATACAAGACTAAGAGAAGAATCTATGAGTATGATCGCATAACACTTGTTTTCCCCAAAAAATACCACAGCTTGCTAAAATCTCTCCAAGATAAACAATTGTCAATACAAGTTATAGGAAAAGACAAAAGCCTAAACATAACATTGTCCGAAGATCAAGAATGTTAATTTCCACTCGGTAAGGAATTGGAATATTAAGAACTTGGATTGATCGAGAATCGCCCGCCGCAACAAAATCAGCTCGATATTTTCCGGTAGCAAATCGAGGAAAATGTACCGACAAAAATTTTCGTCATTACAAAATTGCCTCGTTAGAATACGTAAAGAAACCTTTTGACAGCAGCTCCTGTCCATAAGAAAATGAATTTTGTATAAATAGGGTCTCCAAGAAAATTTTTCCTTAGTAATTTCTGCATGGCGACAAATTTTGCCTCGATCAAAACTGCATTTTTTGCCTCAATTAATGTAATAAACAGCCTTTTCAGTCTGTTTCTTTGAAGGTGAATTCAACTTGGTTATGATTTTAAACAAAAGAAATGGAATTGATCCAGCAAGAATATCGGGACCATATTCGCTTCTTGCAGTGATGCTACTTGTGGCAGAGATTCTTTTTGCAATTTGGTTTTACAAAGCTCAAAGTTCCGTGGAACGGAGCATTGCAGGTTCCATATTGGCTGTTGTTTTCTTATCTTTAATGCTGTTAATTATGAAAATAAACCAAACTTCCAAACATGAAAATGAGAGAGCTGAATCAGTTAGTCATTGACGGTCGAAAACGAAGTCATTCTAAACTCCACTATTAGTGCACG
>DATIXS010000218.1:0-6208 GCA_035518335.1 Candidatus Acidiferrum sp. | reverse complement strand
GGACTCCAGCAACTACCACGTATGGTACACAACCCAATTCAGCACCCACCAAATATCAATCGTGTTTAATGCATCTTCAATTCCAGAGTTTCCATCATCAATAGTTCTGTCGCTGCTCATCATATTAGTAATCGCCGCTTTAGCCATGCTAACTCTAAGAAAACGAGACGCAAAAAAACATAGTTAGTTGCGACTTTGGCAAAATCACCATTATCCTTTTTTTGTTAAAAAACTTATTAATACTTGAGTAAGAAATTAAGTTATTCAAAAGTATTTTTTGATGCGTTACTCATTCAGAAATCTTCTAATGATTTGAAATTATCACCAGGCTACGAGGAAACATCCGACAAAATTTTTTTCGAAAGCCCTTTGAAGCTATCCTGAGATCGAAGTAAATCTAGAATTTTCTACGCGTTAAAACGAAAACATGTACGTTCATTATGGCAAAACCAATTATCCAAAGAACTGTTGCATAAAACATAGCATCGAAGTAAGCCGGCACACAACCTAAACTCAGAAACATGACAGCAAGAGAACCTAAGATTTTTTCATTGATACTCAAACTGCTTCACTAATCTAATGGTCACCAAAACGGAAATAAGGCTTATGAACCAAAAATATGAATAATAAATAGACATTTGCTTTTGCAAGAACCGTCGATGAGGCTTTGTTTAGGACTTTGAATCTGCGCTTTCTGATATTGGAGTTCTAACTTGGAACCAACTTTGCTACTTCTTCTTTAATTTTTGCAAAGAACTCCATCATCTTTCTTTCTTGATCTTCAAGTGTTTTGTTAAGATCAATAGTCTCTCTAGCAAGCTGTTTTTTTTGAGCGAAGCTCCTCATTTATAGCTTTAACCCTTTGCGACAATTCCCTGATCTTTTCTAATATGCTTAACAGTTGTTTGAATTATAATTTGTTCTGAAGTTGGTATGGTTGAGGCTTCTTTGCTATGCTTCGTTTCTTTAAAGTTTTCGTATAATTCTGGAATTTCAACAATGACCATTTCTTGAAAGCCCTTTTCTACATCAGTATTTTGGGATGAGACATTTGTTTCTCGCTTTGACTCATTAACCGTTTCCCCTCGATAGTATTCTTCAGGAGTCGCGTTGATTATTTTCGGTTCGTCAATGGGCTCCAAATTCTTGATTTTCTTTATTTTTTCTAAGATTAGACTAGGCGATCGTTCTGTTTCCATCAAGTTTTTTTCTCCATTTCTATCTTTTGATTTCTATGCAAGTAATTTCGACTAGATATGCAATAGTTCAAACAGCGAGATATGTCGAAAACAAATAAAACCAGTTACTCGCTTGATAGGCTATAGCATAACTTTTGTGTGTGGCTTCTACTTTTGCCAAAAATTGAAACTTTTCATTAAAAATAAATCCAATAAAGAACGCTGCAATTCACGATAGTTTTAGCCCTAAATTGCCTACAAGGGAGGAAGGATTGGATTCTAAATCCTGAACCTGATTTCACAAGCAGCACGTCTCTTTTTTCAAACTTGTTCTTAGTAGGTAAGCGTGCAGGAAATCAAACAAATTGGAGTAAAAAATCGCCGACTCTTATGGGAGTTCCTATTTAGGTTTTCATTTGCATTTTCTGAAGATTTGAAAATAAAAAAGGAAATTGACTGCTTTAGTTCAAACTAATATGCCTTTATTGATTAAGCAGGCGGCTGGAAAAGAGAATCCGGAAGCGAAGGATTGATTTGGATGTTGGTGAAGGTTGCTTTGTCTCCGGCATTTGGTTGTCCGCTAGGGATGGTGTAGGTGTAACTTCCAGAGCCGCCGTAGGCTTCTAGCATGTTTGTGTAAATACCTGCTGCTGATTGTTCAGTGGGTAGGATAGTTGAGAATTCACTTGAAAGGTCTGTCCATTGTCCGCCTTGGTATACCCAAGCTTTCTGCTGGGCTCCGTTTACAATATATTCTAAGGTGCCGCTTGAAGGTGTTGTTACGACTTCTATTAGATCTACGTTAGATGTTCCGACGTTCTTTGTGGCATAAAATACGGTATCAAGAACTGTGCCGTTACTTGCTGTTCCGGTTTCGTTGAATTCATAGCTGGTTGCTGTTGCAATCTTGTTAGTTGACGTTGAGGTAGGTTTAGGTGTTGTTGTTCCGCTTGAGGACGCTGTAGGTGTTGTAGAAGTGCTTGGGCTGGTGCCTCCTCCACGAGTTGCGGCATATATGCCGATGCCCACCACCACAACTGCTATTACGACTATAGCTACGATAATTAACTTGCTTTTCCCACGAACATTTTTTTCGCTCATAATTTTTTTTCGTCCATTTTTGTTCTTTGTTTTATTACTTATTTTCAAATATGGCGCGAGCTTGTATCAAATTTTATTAGTTTTTTGAAAACACGCTCGACGCTTACTTCAAGTATTGATCAATAAATGGTTAATAACAATGTGTTGCTAACATGGAACAGTCACAAACCGTCGCACGTAAGCTTTAGAGACAAATCAGCTCAAGTTTGGCTGAACATGTATAGTACAAAACATCGGGTGCAAATCCGCTCACGTATAGTGACGATAGTGACGCTTACAGATAACTGGTCTTTAATAAGAAAATACTGCACTTTCTCAGGCAAGAATAGAACATATGATATTATGTCGATACATTTTTCGCTTAAACCTAATAAATTTAGTTCTGGCTAGTCTGCAAATTGATTCTGAAGGAATTAAGACCAAATTCAGAAATGGGGGTGGGGGTGGATTTGAACCCGATCCCTGAGAAGGATTTCACTCGCAAAACCCACTTTTTTCTTTTCCAACTTAGAGCGATAGTAGAGAAAAGCCTAAGTTTGAGCCTGAAAAGGGAATAGTTAATGCCCAAAATGTGGTCACATCATGCATCAAGTATAGGTCTATTGAGACAAGAATGGGAATTTTGATTTGTAGTGTTTAGTTTAGTTTGCTCTGGAACCGCTTTCTGGTCTTTTGAACGCTCGACGTTGTTGGAGATTAATCACTTCTGTTTCAAATACATAGTTGGCACAAATTTAATATATTCAGACAATCTAAAAACTAGATCTATGTTTTCAATAGATGGGGCAAAATGACCCAAGCAAAGACAATGGATGCACCGCTTAGAATTGGACTATTGCTTGCTGCTCTCTCATGGTTTACCTACAATATCTACGACTTCTTCTTAGGCGTTTATAATCGTCATACCACAGGTCAATTGGCGTACGAGGATATACCGGCATCTTTGGGAACCAGTTGTGTAGTTGCGGCAAGCTTAATTGTCGTAATAATTGTTCTCTTTTACGCTCTTAAAAGAGGCCTTTCAAAATCAGAAGCTTTTATGGCCTTTAGAATGATCTTAGTTTTTGAAATAGGGTACTTCTCGTTGTCCTTCTGGCCTTCGATTTTCGTTGAAGGCATCCCCGGCGTTGCTCACTTTACACTCGCGAAAGTATTCGAACTAACCATACCTTCCTTGGTTGAGGTAACATTAATTCCAGTTGTGTTGGCTAAATTATTTTTTGAATTAAACCCAAACAAACCTGCTGCAAACCAAATGAAATGGGGATTGATTGCGGGTACGTCATACCTTTTCGTTTTCTGGCTCGGGAACGCGGGCAACTGGATCGGCGCAGTAGTGTCAAAAGGATTTGACTACATCGCCCAGTACCCAATAAACATGCTTAGCTTCATCTTAACAACAATCGGGCTATTTCTTCTTCCATTATACACCGCCTACTTTACAAAAACATCCATTCAGAAATCAGATCTAACCCCGAGTAGCATTGACTTAAAAAAAGTTGGTTTAATCATTACAGGATTAGGAGGATATTTGGTCTTTATTTTTCTATTATACCTCTTCTTTGGGAGCGTCGGAGGATGGGGGTCATGGTACGCTTGGTTCCTAGGCCATGGATACCTGGACCTATGGGCCCTTACTCTTCCATTCATCGGTCTATGCTTACAATTCACAACATCCACAAAAATTAAAGATGCAAATAAAGTCCCGAAACGATATGCATTGAACAATAAAATAGTAAACTTAATACTATTTGTGACTCAAGGACTAGGAGTAGCCTTCTATATTGTCTTTTCAGCCGCTTATGATATTCCACTCCCTTCAACTAAAGTTCTCACAGGACAACCTTTTTTCCATAATTTGCTTATGATAACCGGAACGTCATACTTCGTTTTCATTCTCTTGGTTATAGGACTTAGCATTATTGGGAGCATAAAAGAGTAAAAGAAAGCAATAAATTACAATCGCTTACCACCCGTATTTAATTATGTCGAAAGCATGCATCGGCGTCTGGAAATAGCACGTACACTTGAGTTTTTTTTTATTTATGAAGGGATTTACGCACCCAAGGATACTCGATGTCCGACTAGAAAAAAGCTTTTCAAGTTCAAGGCTAAATATCGAAACAATTACGAATTAAATAAATAATTTAATTTATTCGATTTTAATCTGTAACTTACTGATTGAGAGTTCATAAACAATATATGGAAAAGTAGAACATAAAATGCAGGAAGCAGTTATCAATGAGTAACAAAGAGACAGAAAAGCTTGCTGAATATCTTAATTGTCAGAGTATTTTAGAGAGCCAAACTAGTTTATTGTATAGGGCTTTAAGTGACAAGGTTGAAATTCCACTTGTAAAGACTCTTTTGAAAGAAATTGAGTTGGATAGCCAAAAACATTCTATTCTTCTTAATGGCGTAAGTAGCAGCATTAAACAACCAAATGGGAAAATAAAAGAATGCCAAAAAAACCTTTTGGCGCTGCAGACTATAATTAAGTTAGCTAAAGACTTCGAAGAGATAGATAGATTCTCCTTAGCGGATATGCAGAGACTAAGCGAAATTTTCATAACGTTGGAAAGTCAGATGGGAGAAGAATACTACATGTTGGTGCAAATGAAGACGCTTGAGAGGATGACAGCTATAATAAATGAGCAGTATTCTGTTGATCTGACTAAAATAAAAAGTATATTCTTAAAAATTATTGAAGATGAAGAGCGCCATATAGAGATACTTGAGACAATTAAGCAATTAACCGCTGAAAGAAAACCTGATAGCAGTTCGCCGTTTGTAAAGTTTCAAAACCCAGATGCGTGGTTCCAGCAGACACCTCTTTCATACTACGCAACCTCTCCTTAATCTTTTCCAGCAAATTGCTTTCAGATTTATTTCATTTCAACTTGATGACTGGCTTAGATCATAAACGCATCAGAAATAACTGATGTTGCAACGAATCCTCGGGTGCCAATTCGCTATCTCAGTGTTTGGCATAATAGTCAGCTACTGCTCGGAATGATTCTTTTGGTTCCCAAGGCATATCAGGATAGGCGCTTCCATGCTTGCCGATGACGTTGGCGAACTTAGCCGACAGATCTGGCATTGACTCTATGCCGGCGAATTCCTTTCCCTGTTTTGCGCTCTCCAATATAATCTGTTCGAATGTGTCTTTCTCCGGGTAGCTTTTCACAAGGCCGAAGCTTCCTAAATCCATATCAAACCTTGGATCATCATTATAGGCCGAGGTTGGAGAAACAAACGTGAAGACGAACGCGCCCTCCACACCTGTGGCGTCGAATGTGGCTAGCTCTTCAATAATTTCTTTTGCCTGCAAACTCTCGTCTCGAATGTAGTGGCCGCCAACCTTCGGAATGATCTTGAGCATTTCGGCAAACGGAGTTTGTATAGATAGTTTTTCACCGAGATAATCGTTCATCATTCCAAACACGACGATGAAACCGTTTCCTCCAAGCAAATCTGCCCCTCGATAAGTGCAGCAACCGAACTCGCCAATTACAACAGGCTTGTCGTAAGCAAAGCAACCCTTGACCATTTTGTCAAAAACGTTCTTTATCCTGACGTCTCGGTAAAGATCAACGCCGACAAAATCGAATAGACCCCAATCAACCTTTTCAAACGGGACTGAAAAATATGTCACTTCGCCCTTGAAAGTCTGCCTGACAGCACGGCATGCCCTAGCCAGAAATGCGTTGAGCGGCTCATTGTGTTTCCCCGCTTGGACGTTCATCCAAAACGAAGGATTATTCAATCTCTGCATGAAATTCTCACCTTCAACAATACCTTGCGAGAACAGCGTCGCCTCTGAGCCAACGCTCAAAATTACCCTGCCTGGGAACCGCTGTCGAAGAGCTTCTGCAACCTCAGCCGCATCCTTGAGGTACGCGAGGTTTTCTTCTTGAGGCTTGTCCCAC
>DATIXS010000217.1:0-2706 GCA_035518335.1 Candidatus Acidiferrum sp. | reverse complement strand
TGGTTTCTTTATCTACATTTACCTCTTTCACGTTGACATAATAGGAATATTGTCAACTGCAAAAAGCGCAAATCCCACAATTTATGTAATTGCAATAGTATTCGGCATGCTGGACATTTTGTTTTTTACATTTTCTTGGCGAGTGTTAACCAACTGCTTGTCCATCAAAATACCAATCTTCCGAGCTTATCTTTACGTTTGGTATGGAATCTACGTCGATACTATTGTCCCTGCGCAATCCATAAGTGGAGAAGTAACCCGAACGTACCTATGCACAAGAGATAAATGTGGTCCATTCGGAAAAGTGGTAGCCTCACTCTATACCCATAGAATTCTAGGAATGGCTCTAAACGTTGCTGCGTTAGTCTCGGGAATAATTCTGCTTACATTTGGTGGAAATGTTAACCCATTAGTCTTCAATGCGATCATACTGGTCGCGATTGCAATAATAGCTATTATGTGTTTAATGATTATTTTAGGTTTCAAGCAGCAGTGGACGCTAAAAGTTATTAATTTCGTAACTAATCTTGCACATAAAATTACTTTTGGAAGATTTAAGACTGAAAAATTAAAAGAAGAAGCAGTGGAAATTTCAGAGCATTTCCACGAAGCAATGAAAGAGTATAGGCATTCTCCAACTGCAATAGGCGGTTCAGTATTTTACTTGGTTATTTCATGGTTTTTTAGTTTAAGTGTGCCATACCTTGTGTTTGTGTCTTTGGGGCATACGGTTTCTTTGAGCATAATTATTGTTACTTCAGCCATATTTTTGGCTGTGAAAGCGATACCTATAGGCATACCTTTTGAAGTTGGTCTTCCTGAAGCAGTAATGACGACACTTTACATTTCAATGGGTATTTATGGACCTTTAGCCGCTACTGCCACCATTCTTATAAGAATTATAACCTTATGGTTCCGTTTCTTCATAGGCTTTGCATCTCAACAATGGCTTGAACTGAGACCTGCAGTCTCAGGCGAACCAAATGCAGAAAAAACTAAAATTAACCCTCCACTATAGTTTCTAACAAGGACAAAAATGGAAATAAGAATTGAAACAGCCTCAGTAAAATTACTCGATAAGATATACAAAATTGAAGAGCAATGCTTTGACGAAGAAGCCTTTACGAAACGGCAAATAGCGTTTCTTTTATCAGATTACAATACTATTGTCCTATCTGCCAAACTAGAAAGTGAAATTGCAGGATTCATCATGGCGCAGATAGAAATTGAAAACGACACATTGTTTGGACACATAATAACAATAAACGTACTACCCGCTTTTCGAAAAAAAGGAATTGGCAGCAAGATGTTACAAGAAATAGAAGCTATTCTTAAGCAAAAAGGCATAAGTGAATGTCACCTTGAAGTTCGTGAAGACAATTCAGCTGCGTTAAGACTTTACAAAAAGAGCGGGTATCAAAAAATGGGTAAGTTAGAAAAATATTACGGGAAAGCACGCGGTTTGTATCTGAAAAAAACTCTATAAAAACAAATTTAGAAAGCAAGCCCAAATTGAGCTTTGATTTTTGGAAAAGGAACAAACGTTTAAAACCTAGGCGCCGGATAATTATGTTGGTGGGGAGAGATGGGAGACTCGCGTGGTAGAAAATCTAATGAGCAAACACTCGTTCGAACCATCGTTATTTTGATTCGCAACACTACTTGGCGATGCGGCAAGCTGGAAAAATCAATTGTTAAGCACCTCTATAAGCGAAATGAAAACTTTGGGAAAGCTGAAGTTTCAGTTAAAGACATAATGCTAAACCTAAACATCACTGGTGAAAAGAAAGACGAATGCTTAGATGCGTTGCGAAGGCTCGAAAAGAGAAATATAGTGAGAATAACTCCTCTTTAATTCTTTTTTGTTTTTAAGTTATTTTGTATTTTTTTTGTTCTTAGTAACGATCTTGAATCCAATCTGTGCTAATTTTTAGAAAAAATGTGTGGATCTGTAAAGCCTATTTTATAAGATCACTTTCTGCGGGTGGCTGCTTAATTAATCCATGTTTCATCAATAATTCAGTAGATTGACGTGCATTTCGAATAATATCAGACGCACGTTCATACAATTCTGCCCGACTCGGCTTTACCCTTGCCATACCCTGCTCAATTGATTTTAATGCACATGCAACAGCTTCTCTTGGAAAAACTTCCCACTCATCCATTCGAGGCAAAATATCTTTCTCGCTAATTTCTCGTTCTTCGGCATAATTTGCAAGTTCTTGTGCAGCAGCAATACACATGTCATCCGTAATGTTTCTTGCCTTTACATCTAAGACTCCGCGGAAAATGCCAGGAAAGCCCAGACTATTGTTCACTTGGTTTGGAAAGTCACTTCTGCCTGTCGCAACGATTCGAGCTCCAGCTTCCTCTGCGTCCCACGGCCAAATTTCAGGTATTGGGTTGGCACAAGCAAAGACAACGGAGTTTTGAGCCATAGTCCTTATCCACTCTTTCTTGATTGTGTCTGGGCCTGGTTTTGAAGCTGCAACAACTGCGTCGACTCCTTTAAACGCGTTTGCGACATCACCGGTTCTTCCTTCGGCGTTAGTTTTTTGTGTAATATCATATTTCCATGGGTCTTCTTCCTTAGTTATGTCTTTTCTGCCCGCGTAGACTACGCCTTTGCTGTCAGCAAGTATTATGTTGCCCGGTTTAACTCCCCATTTCATAAGCACGTATGCTGTTCGAATATTAGCTGCTCCT
>DATIXS010000216.1:0-3364 GCA_035518335.1 Candidatus Acidiferrum sp. | reverse complement strand
TTCGCCGCAACAATGTATAACCGATCAAATCCCTGATCCTTTATGTCGTCACCTTGCTCTTCAATTGCTTCAACTTCTTTTCTTATCTGCAAAATTTCTAAAGTATCTGATGTGGAGAGTGCCTGTTTGAGTTTTAGGTGAGATTTTTCTGCTAGGGCAAGAATATTTTCATAAACGGAATCCCATTCGATTTGGTTTTCTTGGAAGCCTGCTGAATAGGCTTTTGACATTCGGTTTAGTTCTCTGCTAATGTAATAATACGTGTCAATTATGTCGTCAGCTACTTGCACACTTTGGAGGAGGTTATCTATTATGTTGGGGCTGATAGCACCACTTGTAATGGCCTCACTTATTTTGAAGGCTATTTCATCAGATTTTTTTTCAAGGGACTGCATTGCATGCATAAGTTCGGCTAGCTCTCGCTCTTTGTAGCCAATTTTAAACATGTTTGACAAAATTGTATTGGCTTCCGTAGCGATAGTAAAGATTTGTTTGAGATCGGAGAAAATGGTTTTTTCTCCTACAACTAAGATACCTCTGAGGCTTTTCAACCTAAACAATCCTCTTTTGATTTCAAGATAAAGTACTGTTGAAGCCTATTAAAATTTGCAGTTCTGATTGTTTATTTTTACAACTTTGGCTATTATCCTTTGTAGATTTGGAAACAAGTTATCTCAAAGTTAAATTATTTTGCTAAATTCCTTTACTGCGTTGAGGGCAACCAACGTAGTTGTTCTTTTGATGTAGCGTTCAGTAAGTAGTTTTTTTAGAAAAGCATTTAGACTAGTGTTGTCTCGGAATTTTGCAAAGACGATTGCGTCATAATCGCCGGTTATGTCGTAAACTGAAAGGACGTTGTTTTCTTTGGCTATTTCATTTTCGACCTCAGCCATGTGATTTCCTTCAACTTGAACCATGATAATAGCTGTTAGTATATAGCCCATTTTTGTGGCATCAATGATAGGAGTATAACCGCGAATAACGCCCTGATTCTCTAAACTGTTGATTCGATTATTCAAAATATTAGGGGTCAAACCAAGCTTTTGAGCTAGTTTACGCAAGCTTACTCGCGAATCATCTTCTAGTGCTCGAATAATTTTCAGATCATTGTCATCTATTTTTCTTAATGGGCTATTCTGTGGTTTGACGCCCATAAATTCTCACATCCCAGTTATTTAACGTTTGTTTAGGCAAACAAGCCATATATAAACATAGCTGCATTGAAATGCCTGTTAATGTAAACAACAGTCGGAGTATAAGCTATTTGCATGGACAATCGAAGATCACCTTAAGAAATATTCAACATTGCACAGTTTTTTCGAGCAAGCGTAAATTTGGAGATTGCTTCAAGTAAAATGACGGAAAGCACTCCATCTTTGCTCATGGGAGCAAAAGTAAGCTTATTACTACCTTCTCGATTCAGTAAAAGTGGGTAAAGATTTTGTCGAAAAATTCAAGTCCGAAAGAAGACTGCAAAATAAAAGTATCCAAAAACGGTCCATACATAGTTTTTGGCAGCATCCCTTTGATGGTTGCCACAATAGCATGCGACAACAATGGAACACCCGCTAAATGGGTTATGGGTGAAAAGCTAAAAACTTCTGAAATCTATTCCTTGTGCCGGTGTGGACAATCCAATAACAAGCCATTCTGCGATGGTTCACATATAAAAGCAAATTTTGACGGGACAGAAACTAGTGATAATGAGCCTTACGACAAAGTGGCCAAACAGATTGACAGCCCGGAATTGTTACTGAAGGACGCTGAGATTCTTTGCGCGTCTGCACGTTTTTGCCACCGAGGAGGAGACATTTGGGATGTAGTTCACAGATCAAACGAGCCAGAAGCTAAGAAAAACGTAATCGAAAATAGTTGCGATTGCCCCTCGGGTAGACTTCTGGTCATAGACAAAAAGACAGGCAAGACAATTGAGCCTGTTTTAGAGAAATCTATCTGCGCAATTGAAGACCCAGCTATAGGCACAGGTGGACCATTTTGGGTTCGAGGAAGAATACCTATCTATTCTGCAGATGGAAAACTCTACGAGATACGAAATCGCGTAACGATTTGCCGTTGTGGAAAATCAACAAACAAACCGTTTTGTGACAGCAGTCATTACCCGGAAGAGGACAGAGAGCCAAAAAAGAATTTATAGTCCTAAGAAAAAATTTAGAAAAATACTTGGGGGGGGAAACTCCGCCTTTTAGCGTTTATTTCCATTTTGTAAGAATTTCCTCTCTTTGGAATGTTTCTCTACTTAAGTAAAACAAGGCGATATCAACGATTACTAGAATTATAGATGTTAGTGTCGCAAGCAAAACTGAAAGCTGGGCGCCTAGAACCACAACGAGTACTAAGGCGATTATTGGCAAAACCACTAAGCCACCCAGTTGCTGTGCTGCGCGAATGTCGTTTACTTTTGAAGATACGATTACGTTGGCTTCAACGCTCATCAGGCATGTCAACGGTGTGAGGACTAGGATGGCTAAAAACCAAAATAAGTCAGGTACTAAAAAGTAGCCTACTCTTGTAATTGACCATACATCTAGGATTGTCGCTGATATAGCGGCTGCGATATATGTTACTGCTAAACATGGAACGAATGCTGCTAAGCTTTTGCCAAGTAACAATTCGCCATCAGTTGTTGGCGTCGCTAATAGCGGTTCAAGGCTTTTCTCAACTTTTTCTCCAACAAAACTATATGAAGCAAGAATTGAGGGAAGAATTGCTGCTATAAGAACAAGGTACATTGTTGATGTGCTTACAAGTTGGTTGGCGGCGACTACAAATTGATTATGTGGAAGTGCTGACACTTCTGCATTTAAGGCAAAAACGAAAGTTGCTGGGAGAATAACACCCAATATTATGGGCATGGCAATTAAAGAATAAAAAACGTACTTGTTTCTTCTAATAACGCTTAGGTCTTTCTGGGTGACAAGCCATGATTTCCAAAGTCTCATTGCACTTTAGCCTCCCTAATCAACTTTAAATAAACTTCTTCAAGCGTTGAGCGTAACTCAGTAACGTATTGGATGTTGCCGCCTGCTTGAACAATTGCCTTAACAACTTCAGGGTTATCCCTTTCAGGGTCATCGATATCTAGAACCAACTTGTTATCGCTGGTTCGAACATTCTTTATTGATCCTATGCTTTTTACTGCAGCTAAAACCTGATCCGACACACTATCCAAATGCACAATGGTTTTTCGATTATACAAGCTGCGTTCAAGGTTTTTAGGCGAATCAACGGCAACTAGCTTGCCCTTCAATATGGCAATTCGATCACAGAGTCGTTCTGCCTCATCCAAATTATGAGTATTAAGAAAAATAGTTCTCTTTTCCTTTTTAAGATCTAAGATGAAATC
>DATIXS010000215.1:0-4166 GCA_035518335.1 Candidatus Acidiferrum sp. | reverse complement strand
AATAGAAAGCTTTACGTTATAATGTAAACCATTAGACAAGTCTCCATAGAGCGAGCTGTAATTTCATAAAATTAAAAAAGAAAAGAAAGAGGAGATTTATTGATGCCTCTGTGGCTGAATGCCGTACCAGGTCATTACTTTAGCAAGAATAGGAACTATTACTCCTAAAGCAATGTTTGGGATGAATTGTAAGACGAAACCATACAATCCGGCTATACCTAATGATGTGTTTGCCCAAAGTCCATGATTCATTGTCCGCGCTGGCGCAAGTGAAACAGTGTAGTTGAAATATGCTTGGATTGTGGCAGTTACTATTGCTGCGGTTAAGCCTGCGCCTAGCATTCGTTTGAAATTCGACGAGCCATTGTTCAATGCTCCAGCCATGTAGCCGATGATAACAGCCATAACGAGGTAAGACAGCATGCTCATGTCGCCGAAAAAGTTGAGCGGTGGATTCGATCCTGCGTAGTATCCATTATAAAGTCCTGCGCTGGCTACGTAATACATGCCTCCCATTATGAAGCCTGCCGCACCTCCAGCCCACTTATTCCACAGTAAACCTAGTATCAGGGGGATACCAAGGATGATCATTTGTGCAAAGCCGGAAGTTAGAATGACGGCAATTGTATTATTAGCTCCCAGAATGTGGTACGTTCCGCTGACGTTGACATAGATTGCTAGAAAGAAGATTAGCAGTACTAGAATTATTGGTATAACGACGCCATTGAATATGTCAGCCAGTTTAAATTTTGGTGTTTCCAATTTTTATCCCTTGAATTATTTACATAGTGGCATGTTAATAAGCTTAATGCTTGAAGGCTTGATTCAAAAGTGTTCAGCTAAAAAATTTTTTTTGTAGAAAACTAAATATATAAAAAAGTCATCCATTGAGTTTTAGAAAAAAAAATAAAAGAAAAGATTATGGAAATTGGTTTTTGTTGCTTTATGCGTTTTCTTCTGCGCGTTTCTTTTTGAGTATGGCTAATTTTGCAACTTCTTCTTTCTTTACTTCGCCTTTGTCTAAGTCAAGGTTCTCAAGTAGTTTTGCGCCAACATCTGACCGAACTATTACTGTAGAGCGTCCGTCTTCGCTGCCGACTGAACCAACTGATATATCTGCGTATTTTGCCGGGAAGTCAGGACAAATCGAGCATCCGTTGTCTACAGCTGCGCTTAATTCTTTTACTGGCACTGAGCTTTCTTTTCCGTCAATGACGACAATGAATTTGCCTTTGCGAATCTGTGTTTTCTCTGCCTTATCTAAGTCAACGTTTAGCAATCTCTGTATTTCTTCTTTGAGTTTCACGTAATCAAAGTCTTCGAAGCAGAATAAGCCTATCATTGTCAATTCTAGGTCCGGGCAGTCGCTTAACATGACTTGTTGTATTCTTCTTGCGGCTCTGATTTCGCACGGTGTGCCGACAATTGCGATTTTTCGTTTACCTTTTTCTATCAATTCGCCTAGCTTTGACATTATTCTAACTCTAACGTATTTTGTACCGCTTGCTTTAACAATATCTTCTACGGTTTCGGCGACGTATGCTTCAGGCAAGTAGCCTTTGCTTCTTCTGACTACGATTGCTGCTTCAAACAAGCCTTTTTGCATGCCTGAAACCAGCAAAGCTGTTGCTACTCCGCCGTCTTGTCCGCTGTAGGAACTTTTTGCCGAGAACATGTCTTTATAAACGCCGATGTTTTCGTCTGAAGTTCCGCTGAGGAATGTCTGCTCGATTACTTGTTCATCTTCTTGGTTCAATGGATAGTTGAGTACAGTGCTTTTGAGGTCAATTCTTGCTGGGCAAACGAAGTTACACCCTCCGCAACCTGCACAGAAGTCTGCATCAAGTTTCATTAGTTCAACTATGTTGTTCTTGTCACGTGCTTGTTTGATCAATATTGGACTTAGTCTGTTGCAGCATGCGCGCATACAAGCGCCACATCTTATGCAAGCAGTAGTTTTGACTTTTTCGAAAACTTTGCCTTTGGGAAGTTTCGGTTCTTTTCCGCCTTCTTGAGGCTTAAGTTTTCCGACTTTGTCAAGCATTGGCGTTGTGAAGTTCATTATGATAAGCGCAACTATTGAACCTCCAAAGAAGCTAGCATAAGTTTGTAGCAGTACGGTTATGATGGCTAAACCTGCACCGAATATTACCTGTCCCATATAGGTCAAAGGCGTGGTTGCCGGATCTGTTGCCATAAAGAACGCTAAGAATATTGAGCTACCAATGAAAAGTTCGAACATTAACCTAAGGGCTGGATCTCCACCATACGCGACAGTCAGTAGCAAAGACATTATCACTGTTACACCAATGTAAGCGGCAGTAATTCTCCACTTAATGTATCTTCGAGCAATAACGAATAATGCAATTCCCACAACTATTACTGCTAAAGCAGAAGCACCACCAGTCCAACCATGGAACTTATCGAGGAACAACGTCTGGAAAACAGCGGAAGCACCGTACAAAGGCTGTGTACCTTTACTTATTGGACCAGGGTTGCTGAAGCAGAGTTGCATCCAATTACCGAAAGATGTGGCACCATTATAATTAAGATGTGTTGCAAGCGTTGGAATATTGTTTGTGTGGTCTTTTGGAATAAAAACTGCATACAAGAATGGAAGCAGAACCAAAATTTTTGCCATCGCAGCTGGGTTAACGTATTTTCTGCCTGCCAAGCCTTGAAGTTTCTTGAACAGCACTAAGCCAATCAGAGATATCAACGCAACGTAGACGAAACAATTCGGCCCTGCTAATGGCAACATCGACTCTTCAACCGATGCCATAGCTGGAACACCTAGAGAGTATGAAAGAGCAACAATTAAGCCGAAAACTGCAGAAGACATTGTATTCAGTGGGCTATCTGACGTTGTTTTGTAGAGTAAAGCATCAAGCCCTACAGCTATTCCGACAGCAATGATACAATTCAAAGCAACTGTGAGTCCTAAGTTCATGAAAGCCTTGTGAGTAACAGTATCAATCGGAGTTACGTTTGACCAAAGAACGGCAGAAACAATTGCAAGAATCAAGAGGGCAATAAATGTATAAGTCATTAGTTTGTCTTTTGTCATCGTTGAGTATTCTTTTAGTTTAGACATTTTCAATTAATCTCCTTAATTATGCACTCAATTTAGAACTGGTTAGTTTTATAAGACTTTCTCAAAACCTGACGTATGTTACATATTTAGTATAGAACATATAGCTACATCCAGATTTGATGTGGATCGATTCACAAGTATCTTGCCGTTCATTATTCAATCATGAATGACTTAAATAATGGTGACTTAGCAAAGCTAATACGGGTTAATTACCAAACAGTCAATCAAAAGAGAACTTCATAAATGACAAAGGACAATAGCGAGGAACTTGAAGGAACTACATTAAACGTATTTTTATACGTTGTAAAACAGGGCAAACCAATCGGCCCTAGAGATGTCATGAAAGCGTTAAGCCTAAGCAGCCCCAGCGTAGCTTACAGGCACTTGCAGAAACTTGATGACCTTGGCTATATACAAAAAAACGATTATGGTGAATATATAACAAAAAAGAAAGCAAATGTAAGAGGATACTTCTGGTTCGGTCGCCGCCTACTACCCGCCATGTGGCGGTACTCCATTGTTTTCTCAGCTATCTTAATTATTGAACTATTCGTTTTAATAATACATTTTGCTCATGAAACATACGAGTTTAAAATTTTCTTTTTATTGTTGCTGCTAATAACTGGGTTGGCTCTCAGCGTTTTCACAATTGAAGGATACAGCAGAAAAAAAGTAAACAAAAAAACAGAGCTGAATAAATTCATTTGAGATTTATTTTCCATTTAATAATCTTAAGCGAAATAACCAGCATGCCTGCATAACCGCTTTCCTCTTGTTGATAAAAAGCAGAAAATCGGTTTTTAGGAGCAAGTTTTATATCGCAACGGCGAATTTAGTTTCACTCGGGAAAATTAAATGGCTCCGAATAAACCACCGTTGTACATGGTAGTTTGGCGGTGTACAAGAAATTGCGTCGGTAATTGCATGTACTGCAGTTACACCAAAGAGTACGCCAAAGACCAAGAATTAAGCACCAAAGACGCCAAAAAAATGGTCGATGAAATTCACAATTTTGGCGCAGAATGGTTCGGCATTAGTGGTGGAGAACCACTCGTTCGAAATGATGTTTTCG
>DATIXS010000214.1:0-4790 GCA_035518335.1 Candidatus Acidiferrum sp. | reverse complement strand
TGAAAACATGCTGGTAGATAGTGAAGAGAATTTGGGGAATTTTCGTTTTAGGATTAACTTCCAATTTTTTCTTAATATCATCTGGTTTACCAGCCAAAGTGACTAAGCCCGAAGTATTGTATTTAACAACGTTTGGCTTTGTGGAAATCGCCAGACTAAAGGAAAGTGTCACTTCGTTGTTGCCTTTCTTTTGCTCCTCAAGTTTTGCGTTGACATCAAAAAATAATTCATCTTTTGAAAGATACTCTCCAGTTCTTTCAGCCTGTAAACTATAGAGGTTTATTGAAACGATGACTCCTGAAACAGAATACTGTGGGTTTACGGCTAATACCTCGCTTACATCATTCTTGTCATTTTAATATTTAACTTTTGTATTTCTACTACAGTTTAGCCTTCAATGAATCGGCTTGAAGGTTTATTGTGCTGCACTTGCATAGAATGCTGGCACGGAAAGCTCAGTTATGAACTTGAAAGCTTCATCTCCTTTAGCATTTGCTTTGGGTTTCAAAACAATTCTTTTAGGAATGTCGTCTTCAATGTAAACTATATAGTTAATGCTTGTTCCTAATCCCAAACGAGCAAGTTGTTGAATCGTTACCTTAAATTTCTCATTTTCCTGAATTTTTATACTAAGTTTTTCAATAGCCATAAAAAGAATCTCAGTTTGTCCCTGTTCTGTATAAGAAATAGCTATATCTCCAGATTGAACCCAACATGAAGATTCTTCTTTTCCCTTGGAACCTTTTTTTCCTTTGTCTGCTGGTTCAACGGGTTTTTTGGATTGGCTCTTTAGGCCTTTTTGCAATGCAGCTGATTTTTGATACCACTCTTCGTTCTTGTGAGCGCTTTCAAAGTCGCGCAACAATGTACCTAGCCATTGGCTGTAATCTTCAAATAACGATCGGTACTGTAGAGTTTGATTTGATAGAAATTCTGTTATCTCCTTTAACGATGTAAATGTGCGAATTTCAGTTCCCAAATTTTCACTCCTTTTTATCTGAAAGTTGATGTTTTTAGGCTGCAAATTAGAATGTGGCATTTTTGGAATAATAGGATTTGTCTATGGCAGAAATTACGTACTTTTTGAAACCAAATAAAACTTTTTTCTATAGAGCTTGATTCTGGAAGAGGCTCAGGGCTAAGGCATTTCGGGCAAAACTGTCGTTGAGCTTAACCCCCCACATTGCTAATAGCTCAATTGTTTTGCTTCGGATTGTCTTTTTCCACGAGAGCCTCTTCCACGTTTGGGCTCTTTTGGCAGGAAAGTTACTGCTTTAAGTGTGTTTGCTTATTATAAAAGTATTATGTAGTAATACATAAGATTACAGATAGTGTTGATTAAAGCACTGTAGACTATGCCAGCAGTTATTCTTTAACCGTTCCTTGCTTTTTCGTAGGCGGCGGCTACCGCTTCGCTAGTTAGAACTCCTATTACTTTTGTCGGCGCTTCTCTATCAACGACTGGTAACAAATCGATTTTTTCTTTAATCATGTGCTTGTAAGCCTCAATGACTGCCTCGTCTGGATAAGTTGAGATGTTTTTAAGAGGCATTTGATCAACTTTTATGTTGTTGCGTTGTTGCTGTGGGATTTTTATTATCTCGTTCCAAATTACTACACCTTGAAAAACGCCCTCTTTCTCAACAAGTGCGCTATGATATCGAGCTTTAAACATAACTTCCATAGCTTCAGCAATGGTTTGATCAGGGCGAACAGAACCCACCTCAGATTGCATGACATCTTTCACGCGAACACTAGCCAAAGTTGTTGAAACAATAGTTTGCTCAGCTTCCTCACTGGCGCCAATATAAATGAAGACTCCGATCAAGATTAACACAAAATTGAAAAAGAAACCAACCACCACCAACAAAATACCAAAAATCCTACCAATATAAGCTGCATACTTCGTAGCATCAGAAAACTTCATACGTTCAGCTAGCAAAGCCCTAAAAACCCTTCCACCATCCATTGGAAAAGCCGGAATTAGGTTGAATGCGCCAAGCAAAAGATTTAGGTACCCAAGATCAAGCAACAAGTTTCCGGAAGAAATCACAAAAGTAGACTTTGGAAACAAAGGAATTCCTGGAAAAACAAAGTAAGCAGCAAGAAGGGCAGCTCCAAGAACTATGCTGGTAAGGGGTCCAGCAACGGCCATTCTCCACTCTATCGAGGGATTTTCAGGGATTTCCTCAATTTCTGACACTCCGCCTATTGGATAAAGAACAATTTTACGTACTCTAATGTTGAATCGTCTTGCAACAACGGAATGGGCGAGCTCGTGGAAAAGCACGAATGCAAACAGAAATACAATTAGGATGAAAGAGTAAATTTGGCTGTAGTAGATGGCCAAACCCAGAACTGCAATTATCAAAAGTATAAATGTAAGGTGGAGCTCAATGGGGATTCCCCATGCAGAGCCAATTTTAAAAGACAACTTCATAACTAAAATGAAAGAATGTAAGCTTTTTAAATTTTCGATACAGATTTGACAAATTAGCTAAAAAATATATTTTTTCTCAAAGCGTATTGATTACCATAAGATTTATTAACAAATCTGGCGAAGCAATGATTGGTATCTGTGAACAAGAAAATTTTTGCATTGATTCTTTTCTTGCTGTTTTTAGTATTTTTTGCATCTTTTGTCCATGCTTCACAAACATTCACTGTTCTACCTGGAAACAAACAAAATGTAAACGTGAGTTTGAGCAAGGGCGATTTTGTTAATGGCACCGTTTCTGTTTCAGGAGGGTCCGGAATAGGAGTCAATTTCAATGTTTCAGACCCAAGTGGAAGAGAATTATTGAGCCAAAACTACGTCACCTTTACAAATTTCTCTTTTTCAGCTTCTAGTTCAGGAACATACACATTGACTTTTGACAATTCTTTTTGTTCTTGTACAACAGGCAAAACTGTTACGTTAGATTACGATGTTAACAATTCGACTCAATCAAATGCAGAGGTTTTGTCTGCGGCGGGGCTCTCATTAGCAATTGTAATTGTTTTGGCTAGTGTTGTTCTAACGATTGTTTTAGGTGTTATAATAAAAATAGGCTCAAGAAGAGAGCTGAATAATTAAGAAAGTGAATGAGAAAAAATGAACACGGACTCGGGTGTAAAAAGCAAATTTAACAAGAAAATGTTAGCGGTTGCTGTTATCGTTATCACTGTTGTGGCCGGTGTGGTTTCATGGCAGATTTATGGGCAATCTTCAAACGCTACGAAAAACGAAGTTTTTCTTCCAGCTCTAAACTTGACTCTTGTTGGGGCTAACGGGCAACAATTGGTACTAAATTCAAGCCAACTTGCCGCCTTAAAATCTTACTCGGCCGCTGGAGGATACATTGACGATAAGAATACGAGTTATGTTGGAAACTTTACAGGAGTGCCTATTTTAACTCTTTTAAACTTGGTTGGAGGTATTACAAGTACCGAGACTGTAACTATTACGGGATCAGATGGCTACAAGGTAACGTTTACGTATCAACAGGTTCAAGGTGAAGGACTAAACACTTATGATCCAACGACTAAAGCTGTGGCACAACCGTCGCAACCATTAACGATGATTGTTGCTTACTACTGTAATGGGACCACCTTGGCTTCAGATAAGGGACCATTATCTGCTGCATTTGTAGGGCCTCAAGGTTTGCTTACACAAGGCAGGTACTGGGCATATTTTCTGGTGAAAATTGAGATTATCGGAGCGTAGTCTGCTTCGTTCTTGATAATTTCCTTAGATCGTGAAGAGGTAGTGATTATTTTTGTTTCGGTCTAACACGCACTAAATTTCCAAAACCTATAATAGCAATCCATAGTATGAACGCTAAATAGGTTAGAGCTTGTTGATGAAGCAAGAAACCTAAAAAGCGGTAAGACTGAGAGGGAAAAAATGAATAAGAAATTGTTAAGCTTAATTGTTGGTGTTCTAGTTATTTGTGCTGCGATGTCAGCAATTCTTCTGGAGACTTCAACAGCTCCGAGTCAACAACCCACAAAATCCATGGATTTTACAGTCAGCGGAACAAATAACTGTCTTCGTTTTCTCAATAGCACAGTTTCAATTGTTTACATACCTTTTGCTGTGGCAGCAAACGGGCATGGGCAATTAACGATAACCTGCACTAAAATGCCAGGCGGCTCCAATGGCTACACTGATATCTACATATACAAAGGTTACTGGGATAATGGCACTTCACACATGTGCATGTCCGCAGACGTCTACCCAATTCTTAGCGGAATAAACAGCGCCGATTTTGAGCTTAAAGGCACCACTTCATACAACGCAACCTACGGCGGCTCAACTCAAGAAAGCTTTACTGTATTCTTTGTATTGCCACCGGGCGGACCAGCAACATTTCATGTAACATATAATCCAGCTTAATTGACTCAAAACATCAATCTAGTTTTCCATTTTTTCATAATCTTACTTTATGGCAGTCAATGATAATGTAGTTTGTAGCCTTTCTGGTAATTTTGCAATATGGTTAAATAATTGCGTTAAGCTAGCTTATTTGAGGCTGTCATTTTGTCTCAACTTGTCTGGAAAAAACCGGTTTTATGTATTTTTAAGGAGAGAGACCCATTTGAGATTGATCCTTTTGTTGTTGTTAAAGCAAAAAAGCTAACACTCAAACCCGAAGAAGGCTCCACGTTTTCTGGGAATATTGAAGATTTTTTCACTTTGATGGGTGACGCTGACTACCTATCCACATCTAAAGGTGCTACTGATCATTATGTCATGTGCTGGTTTGATGATACTGAGCCTGATATGACTAAAGATTTGAGGCGGTTAA
>DATIXS010000213.1:0-3926 GCA_035518335.1 Candidatus Acidiferrum sp. | reverse complement strand
GAACATGCCTAAACCAACTGAAACAATAGACGAACTAAAGCGCACGACTAAGGTTGATGGCAGGGTAGTAGTGACAGGGCTAAAGAAGGCTTTCACATTAACCAACTTCATGGATTTTCTTGAGAGCTCTGGCTTAACAGTGGTTAGCTTTGTCAACGATGAAAATTTGAAATGTTACATTGCTGTTTTAGCTCTTAACATTTCACCATCTTGACTTCGCTTATTAGATGTAACTGACATAGTCAAGAAAATTTGACTAAAAGGATTCAATCTTAGTCAAGAAGTTTTGACGAAAAAGCTTTTTAGAAAAAACGAAAGCCTGAATATTCAGGAGCAAAATGACATGCAAAAGTGGTTGGCCGTCGTATTGACGTTTACTTTTTTTACTGCTTCAATTATTGTCGCTTCTAATGTCGATAGTGCTTTAGCAGGTCAGGTTATGGCCACTTCTTCGTCTATTTTTGTGGCGGTTGTGGGATTTTGGGTTTCCTTCAAAAGACACAGACATTAAATGAAGTTGTGAAAAAAGATAGCGTCATCATGGTTTGTTCAATCGTGCAGAGTTTTTACTTGATTTTTTCAGCTATCTCATGATAACATTTATTTAAGAATAGCAGCGGTAGCTGAAAGTGAGCGTTGTTCAAATTAGCAAAATGACGTAGGCAAAAATGATTCAATCGCGCAAGTTCACTGGTTTAATCGGCATAAATTTGTCAAATTGTTTTAATAAGACGTTTTTTCATTAGTTACGAACGCTTAATTTAGAGGCATAGAAAGGTTAATGTTAATTCAGGAAGTTATACTTGAAAATTTCATGAGTTATGAGTACGCTAGGGTTCCGTTTAAGCAAGGCGTGAACGTTATTGGGGGACCTAACGGTGCAGGTAAATCCTCTTTGCTTCTGGCGATTTCCGTTGGTTTGGGACAATCGTATACAGAACGATCACGTAAACTTAGCGATTTGATCCGTTGGGGAAAAGACCAAGCCCGCGTAACACTCATTTTAGACAATAGCAAACAGGGAAACAAACGTCCAGTAGCAAAATATTCAAAAGACCAACTTTTCCTCACCCGCGTATTGCGACGAGATGGAAAATATGGGTTTGAACTCGAAAACCGCGCCGTTGGCAAGCAGGATGTAGAACGGTTGCTCAGCAAATTCGGTGTTGATCCGGATAACATGTTAATTATCATGCATCAGAACATGGTAGAACAATTCACTGTTCTTAGCAACACTGAAAAGCTTCGGATGGTTGAAGAAGCTGTCGGGTTAGAGCCTTTTCGAGAAAATGTGCTTCAAGCAAAAACAAAACTTATGCGCATTCTCACCCAAGAGGAATCCGTAAGCAAACTCTTAGAACAAGCACAACAAACGCTCAACTATTGGCGCGAACAATATGATAAATTTCAAGAGAAAAAACAGTTGCAGATTAAACGTCGGTTTTTAGAGCGAGAATTAACTTGGGCGGAAGTTGAAAAACGCGAAAGCATAGTTAAAAATTTTCAGGCAAATCTCAATAAAAATCAAGATTCTCTTAGTAAAATCGAAGAGCAAAAACTCGCCTTAAACAACCAAGTAAACAAGCAACAAAACCAGCAGGCAACTCTCAAAAAAGAGTCACAAATGGTTTTTGAAGAAAGGCTAAGTCTTGAACATGACATAGCCCAAAATCAAACTACTCAATTATTAATCAACCAATTGCTTGAAGAAACACAAATGATCGAGCAAGCAATTCAAAGCAGCAAAAAACAGCTTAAGTTACTTAGATCTGAAAACTTGAAAGAAATACTCAAAAATGCTCAGCAACAAATCAGCAGAACAAAAGAGGAGGTTAAAGAAAATCAAACGAAAATGCTTACTCTTGAAGAGTCTGTTGAAAAAGTTAAAGATGAGGTGTTGGATAAGCGGGTTAGCTTTGCATTGCTTGATTACAAACGGGCAAACATCATTTTTAATCTAAAGGAAATCGAGAAGTCATTAAATGAAGCTCAAGAAAACTTAAAAGCATCAGTTCAAAAGGCTGAATTGCTAGGCGAACGAATAGCAGTCATAAAAAGTGTCTCTGATATTCAAGATGAAATGCGCTTAACAGATGGGCACTTAGCTGCCCTCGCTAATGTTTCAGAAGAAATTGAACGCCAATATGAATCATATTCTAAACTTTACCTTGAATTGAAAGAGAAAGCGCAGCTGGTAGCGGAAAACCGAGAGAAAACACTTGAAGAAGTTAAAGCCAGGATGCAGTCATGGAAAACCGTAATGGAAAACTTGCTTGAACGCGTAAATGTCGAGTATAAACGAATTATGAGCCTGACTTTTGCAAGCGGTGAAGTGCAACTTTCAAATTCCCAAGATATTGAAACCGCTGGGTTAGAAATCCTTGTTGGATTCAAGGGCGGAAAACCCGTTGCATTAAATGCTTACACTCAAAGCGGTGGCGAACGAACCACCGCAACCATGAGCTTTCTTTTGGCTTTGCAGCAACACGTGCGTTCACCATTCAGAGCAGTAGATGAATATGACATTCACATGGATCCCAAAAATCGAGAAATGATTGCAAAAATTCTTCTTTCAATGATTAAAGATGCAAACGCTCAATACGTTGTAATTACTCCAAGCCAAATCACTTTTGCCCAGCAGGATGCCAACGTCATTACAGTTCAAAATCTTGAAGGAAAATCAGTTGTACGCGAGGTTGTAAAGTGATGCAGGCAACAAAACATCAAAAGACGCTAGGCAAAGAGAAACTCGAACGTATAATTGAAATGTGTATCGCAATAGAAAACCACACAGCAGAACCTTTTACATTAAACATTGATGAAATAATCAAAATAGTCAAAGAATATTTTCCTCACTGGCAAGACCTGGAAGAGTTAAAACTTGATGCTGAAGTGCTTCATCATTTAGCTTCGGTTATCAAAATCCAAAGCGAATGGGTTAAGCAGCGATCAACTTTGCTCTACACGGATCCATTCCTTTTGGAAGAAAAAATCTTGCAAACTGGTAAACAGGAAATGGTTAGCATTTTTCTGAAAGCTTGGAATCCACTAATTGAGTTTGAACAAATAAGCATTAACACTTTGGCGCAGGGACTCCTTTACTGGGAAGCCTTGGCGCCGATTAATGAAAGATGGAAAGAATTTGAGCCTGCAGTAGTTTCGAACAGTTTTGCAAGCAGAGAGGAACTAATTAAACAACGAGTGTTAAGTGACGTTGAGTTCTCATCTGAACTCACGCATTATTGGGAAGAACTTAAGAACTGTGTTGCTAAAAAAGGGGTTGAAGGTAAAATTCACTATTGGGATTTTATTGGGGCTGAAACTTACGAAGAGACAGTTCAAAGAGCCTTCTTGGCAAGTTTCTTGGTTACTTATGGTTATGCAACCTTGGAGATTGACAGGTTAGAGGAGGAGGTTTTCATAGAGCCTTTTGATCAGCCCAGAACAGAGCTTTTGACCCAGCAGTCAATATCCGTTCCCATTGCTGTCTCGTGTGAAGATTGGCAAAAATGGAAAAGAGGCGAATTAGATTGAGCAAAAAAGGCGTTTACGGCAGCAAAATCAAGAAAGCGACACAAATGCTCTTCTACAAACGACACCAGAAGCCAGGCATAAAAGGCTGGGAACTGCATAAATCGTTAGGTTCAGATTACCCAAAAGTGCTTGATTTACTTGATGACTATCTCAAACCATTAGATTTGCAGGTTAAAACAATTTTTGAAGAAGAGAAAACACCGGAAAAGCCAACTGTGGAAGAGTTAGATAAAGCAAGATTCTATGTTGCTTTGAGAGGCGATTTAGCGACAAAAGATAGGTTAATGGGTTGGCGTATTGACGATTTGGCAGGTTTGGCCATAACGATCTCTTACATAATCAGTAAGAAAGGGCAGGCACCAAGAAAAGATGTTGAAAAATTGCTCATCGAG
>DATIXS010000212.1:0-4698 GCA_035518335.1 Candidatus Acidiferrum sp. | reverse complement strand
ATGTGTTGAGAAAGTTCAGGAACGGCATTCACTTTTAATGTTGAGGGATCACCCATTTTTTTAAGGATATCTGTGATTAGGGTCGTTTTAGTTACTAAATAGTTTGACACGCGGTAGGTGTTTGCATCCCAATCTATTGTGATTCGGGCGCTTGGATCACCGTAGATATCGCTGTAATGAGGATCTAAGCTAATATAGTTTTCAAGAAGTGGCAAATCCGGTCCAGTACCTGAAAGAGATGCTGTGACATTTTTCACTAACTTTTGGTCTTTGAGACTTGCTTTCCATGCGCTTCCAAAACTAGTTCTGCTGGGTAAGATACCTGAGAATGTGCTTGGACCCCCTCCTAAGTAACCTCCAAAGCCCAAGTTTACACCTCCCATAAAAGTCAAATCCTCTGCGTGACTAAATTTTGGGTTGACTTCATTAAGATCCATTATGCTATAGCCGCCGCCCGAAGCATTCCCACTCACATAAGCGTTTGCTCCTACATTCAATTTGATGCTTGCACTTGAAGTATTGGGAGTATAACCGTTAGCTAATCCTCGTCCCAACGAACCTGTGTGAGCTATGGGGTCATATGGTACACCTATACCTGACAAATACATGGCTCTTACAAGATTAAAGCCCCATAAGCCGTTGAACACTACTTTTGCTGGCTGCACATGGACATTTCCTAAGGAATCATAATATCTTACACCAGTCGCTTTTCCAGAGCTGTCTGTGTCAATGCGAAATATATATGATTCTAAACGCATATCAAATTTACCAGAGTTTACCGCAGCAGGAACTGTTGTGACATGAGAGCTACTTTTGGCGCCTACTTCGCACGGATAATTGCATTTTGCGCCGCACCAACCACAATAAACGCAGCCATTTCTCGAGATACCGTATTGGTTTGTGTATCCGCCACTTATTAAGCCACTTGGAGTGTCAAAAGGAGTATATCCGAGGCTTTCCACAGCATTTTTATAAATTGTGGCATACGGAGTAATAGGATGAGGCGGCATGGGGAATTTGGCGTTCGGGATGAATGGATCTTGATTTGTTCCGACCACACCAATAGCTTGCTCCCACTGATTATAGTATGGAACCATATCATCGTAGGTAACTGGCCAATCTTCTAGGTCTGGTGTTCCGCCTTTCACATTGCTTAATATTGTTTGGTATCCTGCGTCGCCATACTTAGCCTTCGTCATCGTCACGGGCTGATAAGACCATGGCGAAAATCTTCCCAAACCTCCGCCGTAATGTGTTCCAGCACCACCTACACCGTGACCTAACGCATGGTATTGAACGTTTTTAGTGTATCGTCTAATCGGCAAAGCAAATTGGTTCAAGTTGTTTCGAAGGGTGAAAGTGGAAATGTAAAGCGGGTGATCAAACTTTCTCTCGACAGCTATTGCCCATTCGTCATCTTTGTTATCTTGGCGCCAGTCAGTAGAGTAGTCCCAGAATGGTCCTTTATCTATTCCGACAACTTGATATCCTGCTGCAGTGAGCTCCGCAGCTATTGGTCCACCCGTATGACCTAATCCGCATACTACGACATCGGTTTGCGGGTGATTAATAATACTTGACATCTTATAGTCCTCCGCCTTCTTTCTGAAGATCACCTAAACTCTTTGGCGTTAATCGAGTAGGTGTACTTGCAACCATTAACTTTTTTGCCCCTAAACCTATGTCGTCGCCCCAATAATTTGCATTGAACGCTATCAGTTTCCATCCCACCAATCCCTGGTTTCCTCCGTAGACTGGATCAGTAAAGAAGCCCGCAATCACCATATCGTGCACTTCATTGAAAAATTCGGCAGCATTTGGACCCTGAAAAGCCGATTGCAAAGCGGTGTTACTGGATTTATTATCATATAAGTCTTGAAGTACCGCTGTTTGATCAGCAGAAGAAAGAGCTTCAAACGGATTGTTTTTTGCTGCTTTACAGTAATTTTCAAGAAATACGAGTCCTCGACGCCAAAACTCTCTCGGATTAAAAGCATATTGGTATGCCGTGCCTGCTTGTAATCCAGGCATTATCGTGCCCCCTGAATAAGTTATTGCTGTTTTTGTTGTGGCGGGATAAACTGACCCCATAACTGTTAGCTGACCGCTTTGAGGAATAATAAATGGTCCTTGCAGAAACATATTTCCTCCTTTCCCGTAGTTTCCGGCTAACATATGATCAATGAAATAAACGACACCTGCTTCCTTTGCACCTGGACCGTTGCTATCAGTGGGGATTATTGCTTCGGCTAAAGCTTCAACTATTATGCGTTCTGTTCCATTTAGAGTTAAGAATACCTGGGCACCTTGGTTCTGCTGCTGGCTAACGTTGCTTTTTTCATTATTGATTGTATTTTCAAGAATTGGAATTTCAATTGCGCTTGCAACTCCTACACCTATCGCCGCTGCAGCGCCAATTTTTATAAATTCACGCCTATTCATTGGCAAAAAAATTACCCAAATAAGTTAACCCTAAATTGCCTTTTAAGCGTATGTTGTTGTATTGCAATAACAACAAGTGATAAAATTAACGGACACTCAAATGCACTTAAGCGAAAAACAAAAGAAAAAATTTTGTTAAGTTAGTCTAAGCCAAAGCAAGATTCCCATAATTAAACCGTAAATCGCTAATGCTTCAGCCAACGCAACAATTAAGAAACTTCTAAAGAATGTTTCAGGTTTCTCAGCCAAAGCGCTGATTGCGGCGCTGCCTGCAGCTGAAATTGCAAATCCAGCTCCTAAAGCTGATAACCCAATTGCTAGTCCAGCCCCTATTGCTATCCCAAGCCTGTCGTACGGTCCAAAAGTTGTTGTTGTAGATTGTACAGTGGATATTGAAAATGCGGCTGCTACTCCGACGAGGGGCAAAAGCATTAAAGGAAGGACAAAAAACAAAATCAATAGTCTATGTTTCAAATCAACCTAGCTCCAATAAAACATGGCATGCGCTAGGTATTAACTTTTTTCTTGGTTGCGTTCGGTTGTTTCTCCTTAATTGAGCGTTCAATGGCATCACCGATTTCAATGGCTTCTTTTTTTAGCGTTTCGCTTTCTTGATGGATTTTCTTTAAATGGTTTTCAGCTTCTTGTTCTATATCGAGGTTAAATTTCTTGTAGTCTTTTTCGATTTTGTCTTTAGACATAGTCACCGCTTCTGCAGTTTTTACTTAATAACTAGAACTGGGCAGGGCGAATATTCTATTACTCGTTCCGTAACGCTACCTATGAGAATTCTATCTGCACCTCTAAGCCCATATGTGCCCATAATAATCAAATCCATGTTTAATCCCTTTGCAATATGCACAATCTGTTCGAACGGTCTTCCTTTTGCAAGGGTAGAGGTTGCCTTAACGCCTTCCTTCTCAGCTAAACCCAAAACATATTTGATATATCGTTGCCCATCTGTTTTTAGCTCTTGTTCAACATCTTCGCGTTCGGCAAGTTTAGAAATTCTGTCAAGAACTACTTCATCAATAACGTAAACAACCATAATTTGGGCGCTAAGCATTTTGGCAACGCTTACACCGTATTCTGCAGCGCGCAGGCTATAATCTGATCCGTCAGTTGGGATCAAAATATTTTTGGTATTTTTAAAATTTAAACTCAACTAATCATATGCTCCTTTATCATATGTTTAATTCGTTTGGTGCGAACAAACTCTTCGCGATCTCTTTCTTCTAAAACAAGCTCGATTTTTTTGGTTATGTTTCTATATAATGGAATAAGCACATGATTTAAAGCGTTTACTCGTCGCTGAGTTCTTTTTACATCATCAGCAATCTGAAACGCCGCCCCTTCAGCCCTAGCCAGATTAGCAATTAATCTCAGTAGATCATAGAATTGTTTGAACGCTTTATCTAGATCTGCGCTAGTGTTAACGAAACCGTAATCTGGTTTCGCTCCAGATTCACCTTGAAACTCTAAAGTAGGAATGGTAACTCCCATTATGCTTCGGAAATCCAAGAAAAAGTCTGCTTCATAGCTCGAACCCAAAGCAACATTGGCAGTGGTTTCAGAGCCTTTGGCCATATTTGCTTCCTTTAGGCTTTGGTAAGCTTTAGCAAGAGCGTCCGATACCTCTCCCCGAATCCTATCAGCTTCATAAATGGTGTTTCTTAACTCACGAAGCAAAATGTCGCGTTTACGCTCCAGAACCTCGCGTCCAGATTCAGCGAGAACTAGAGTCTTTTTTGTTTGGATTAAGTTAATTCTGGTCGGGCTGATATGTTCAAGAGACATTTTCTAAGCTTACCTTCTTAACTACGTTTGGAAAGTATTTCGTGATATATTCAGGATGGATTCTAGTTAATTCTTCATCTGGCAAAACTGATAGTGTTTCCCAGGCAATAGAGAGAGTCTGCTCAATTGATCTGTTTTCGTTTCTACCTTGGTTAATGACTTTCTTCTCGAAGCGCTCTCCGAAACGCAAATAATCTTTATCCCTGCTACCTAAACCTTCCTCACCAATTATAGTTACAAGGGATTTTACTGAGTTATACTGCGCGTAAGCTGCATAGAGTTGACTTGCAACGTCTGCGTGATCTTCTCTGGTTCTGTCTTTGCCTATGCCGTCTTTCATTAATCTGGATAGGCTTGTGGCAATATTGATTGGGGGATAAATACTCTGTTTTTCCAGTGAGCGAGATAGAACAATTTGACCTTCAGTTATGTAACCTGTGAGGTCGGGGATAGGATGGG
>DATIXS010000211.1:0-2969 GCA_035518335.1 Candidatus Acidiferrum sp. | reverse complement strand
AGAAAATGTAAGTGATTTACAAGGCAAGTTTGAAGCGTTGATTACTTTTGCAAACGGAATAATTGGGTCTGCCAAAAAAGAGGAGAACACACCGCTTGAGCGTTGGCTCTTAAGTAAGCTTCAACATCGAATAAAAGATGTTACTGCCAGTTTAGAAGAACTTAAAACTAGAACTGCCCTGTCAATTGCTCTATTCGAAGTTTGGAATGACTTGCGCTGGTATATCCAACGAAAAGGAAACTCTGATTCCAAAGCTCTGCGTGAAGCGGTGATTGTTTGGCTGAAAATGATTGCACCATTTGCTCCTTTCTTGACAGAGGAATTGTGGAGTCAAACAGAAGAAGCCGGGTTCATAAGCACAGCATCATGGCCAGTGTGGGATGAGTCAAAAATGGATGAAGCCTCGGAAGAACAAGAAAATCTAATAACTGATCTTATGTCAGACACTTCCAATATTCTAAAAGCTATGAAAATCGCCCCTAAGAGCTTATGCTACTACACCGCTGCATCTTGGAAGTTCAAAGTTTATCTAAAAGTTTTAGAGAGAACAATAACAGGTGATGCAAAAATCAACGAGTTGATGAAAGAGTTCGCAGCAGACAAAGATTTGAAGCCACACATTAAGGACATAGCTGGCTTGGTTCCCAGAGTAATCAAGGCGTTAACAAAGCTTTCAAACGACAGAAAAATTAACATACTGAAAATCAGAACGATGGACGAGAAAGAACTCTTGGAGAATGCAATTCATTTTCTAAAAGAACGATTCAACGCTGAAGTATCTGTTTACAGAGAAGACGACCATGAACGTTATGACCCTAAATGTCGATCATCGATGGCTATGCCTTATCAACCAGCAATATATATTGAGTAACCATAAATTTGGTCTTTTCTTTATTTTTAGATTTGAATTGAAACTAAAAAGAAAAGTAATTTTAGCAATGTTAAACAGTAAATCCAAAGGATAACAATCGTTTGCTGCAGAGAGGAAAGTGACTTAATGGTCAAACTTGATCATTCATTTACTTATGAGATAAAACCGATTTCTCCTTTCGACTTTGAGCTCACCACTAGGAAGCCGGCTGGATGGCCTTTATTCACACCTCTGGAAATTTACGATAAGGGCACTCTGTGGACTGCCGTAAATCTGAATGAAACGCTCGTTGGATTAATGCTCACTTCAAAAGGCACCCTAAAAAATCCTCTTATACACGCAAAGATATTTCTCAAAAGCAAAACCTCGAAGGAGAAACTCGATAAAATAAAGGAGACATTAGTGCACAGTATTGGTGCGGACGATGACCTGCATGAATTTTATGATCTCGCAAAGAAAGATCCTATTCTCAAATATGTAGCGTCTGACCTACGCGGCATGCATAGCACTTCTTCAGGAGATACAATATTTCCCGATGCAGTTCTAGCTATACTTCTACAAATGGCACCTCTCAAGAGAAGCAACGAAATGATAGACTGCATAATTAGAAAATACGGTGAAAAAGGGGAATTTGAGGATAAAATAATTTATGCTTGGCCACTCCCACAGAGGCTTGCTATATTAGACCCTGAAACTATTGCAAAGGTATGTAAGATAGGCTACAGAGCAAAACGGATAGTAAAACTTGCTGAAAAGCTTGTGAAAGAAGATTTTCCAAAGCTTGAGGATCTGGAAAAACTAAGTTCTGAAGATGCAAAGGAAAGACTGCTGGAACTTCCTGGAATAGGTGATTATTCTGCTGATATAATAAATCCTCATGGTAGTTTTCCGATAGATGTCTGGTCTGCTGAGGTTTTCAGCAAGCTATTCTTTGGTAAGGAGCCAGAGAATAACAGACAAGCTGTCGAAGCGGTAAAAAGGGAAGGTATCTTGAGGTGGGGCAAATGGTCCTGGATGGCTTTCTTTTACGTAGTGCAAGACCTCAAAAACCTCTCCGAGAAGTTGAACGTGAAGCTGAGGCTCACTTGAGTTATCTATAAAAGCCCTAGATGTACCAGACTTTTCTATTAATTCTTTAGCTGCTTGCCTCTGGAGGCACTTCGCGGTTTTTCAGTTTCTCTTCCAGAAGCATTAGCAGTTCCTGAGGCTTCACAGGTTTAACCAAATAAGCATCAGCGCCTTCATCAAGCGCTTTAACGCCGGTTTCTAATGATGGAAAACCAGTGATCATTATTTTAACAGTATGTTGGAGTTGTTTTTTGAGTTTAGCGAGTAAGTCAGTGCCATCCATGTCTGGCAATCTAATGTCAACTAAAGCTAAATCATAATGTTGATTTTCAGCTTTTTCCATGGCTTCTTTTCCAGTTTCTGCCACATCAATTTCGTAGCCACTTTTTTGAAGAATACGTGTGAATGTTCGAAGTATTGATTTATCATCATCAACAACAAGGATTGTTTTTTTAGATGTGTCCACTTTAACCAAACCTTCATAATTTAAATATATTTTTTTCTTTTAACTTTTTTAAGTTGAATGATAAGCTATTGAAATCGTTGCAACCTTCAAACCAACCACACGCTTGATTTAAGGAAACAAGATTTCTGCCCTTTCTTTTGAGAATAATTTAAAGATGTTTTTCGAGATTAATAAACGCTATCCCTTTTCCAAATTTTCAGAACTCAACTTAATAAAAAATCAATAAGGTTATTAAAAAGAAAAAACTTCATAAACAGTTAGATCTGAAAGTTTTTGATGACCCAACCAGTTTCTTACAAAATCAATACAGAAATACCGCCTATCTATATGCAAAAACTATTCGACTACATATATAGTCAGTATTTGATTCCGCAAAAAAAGAGATTTACTGATATTTCCCGTGAAACCTCAAATAAAGGCGATTTTCTCTCATACACGATTGTTGACGCTCAAGGAAGACAGCTTCTCAGAGTGGAAGCTAAAAGCGGAAACCCTATAGAACTAAACTTAACACCCATTGATCTAACAGTTTCTCCTCAGGTAATCGAGGAAGCAAAACAGGAC
>DATIXS010000210.1:0-6362 GCA_035518335.1 Candidatus Acidiferrum sp. | reverse complement strand
GTATTGGACCTGTTGGGTTGACAAATAACTGGAAATCGCTAAACCAGCATGTGTAGGCTCCATTTGGATAGGCTGGATCTATTACTCTGATCCAAGGAAACATCGTATCAGCCGACACTCGCGTACCTAAAGGATATCCTCCGCCAGCTCCGTCGGCATTTCCGTCAGAAGTATAAAGCGGTTGAATATAGAAATCCCAAACTAGATAAGTCCAATTAGAACCAAAAGGAACAAAACTATTTGTATCTAAATCGTGACTTGAATTAAGAAGCCCCGTTTGAGCCTCATACAAGTTTGATGCACCACCAATTCTAACCCAGCTTGTGCCTCCTAAGGTAGTATACCAATCAACTCCCATCTTGGCTCCCTTCGCTGAAGCAGGAGAACCTGATGTTTTAATCCAGACACTCATCACAATATGGTCTCCAACCTTAACTGGAATCGCTGTATGGTCAGCTCCCCAATTAGATGAAACTGGGTCCACTCTCCAAGTAAGAGACCCATTGTGAGTTGTATTTGTGTCATAGTTTATACCATATGTTGAAGAAGGACAATTTGTTCCCCAAGGATTATCTGTAAACCATTGTCCATCATTTATTGGACATAAATTAGTTGAATTTGGGGCTGGTGTAGGTGTCGGAGCTGGCGTAGGAGTTGGTGTTGATTTTGGAGTTGGAGTTGGTGTCGCTGTTGGTTTTGGTGTAGCTGTAGGTGTCGGAGTTGGTGTTGGTTTTGGAGTCGGAGTCGGGGTCGCTGTTGGTTTTGGAGTCGGACTAGGTGTAGGGGGTTTTGTAGCCATAGGAATAATGTCTTGGGAATCGTTTGAGTTTAGGATGAGCAAGCTGTAGCTCAAATTATTAGTTGGCTGTGTAGAATCAGTCATAGAACTTTGAGAGTTTCCCAATTGGCCATTTGATTCAAAGCGTGTTTCGAATGTGATTGCAAGACACAGAAACGCCAAAACGAAAAAAATAGACAGATGACTTAGTCTCTTGTAATGACGTTTTGGCATTTCTCCTTCCTCCTAAAAATAGAATAACCATAAATTATTTACTTTCAAGCGTTATTAAATTTTATTATTAAGGCAATATTGAGATATAAGTTCGTTTTTTGAAAAATTCTTGCTGTAATTGAAGGGTAAGCGATAACTGTTAGTAAACAACTCTGTTCTTTTTGAGAAATTTGTCGTGACCAAACACTTTATTTGGTAAAAAATCAATTTTTAGCCAGTTTGGTCTGGGCATGATTTTTACAATTACGTTTTTTTATCCGCAAGTTTTTAATTGATATGTGTCTATATTTATGTACGATATGAAAATCCAAGAGCCTAATCGAAATATCAGGCTTATGAGGGGTAAAATTTGAGAGAACTAACTAAAACCGAAATACTATACATTATGTCACTAATAGTTTCATTTGTGTTCATCATTCTTTCAATCAGTATGTTAATGGGCAACGGAACCAATGTTGTCGCACCCTATGCTGCCCTATTCACCGCAATCGTATTAAGTTCGTCAACATTAGTAGTGGGCGTCGCCAAAACGCGAAAAACCATTCTTCCACAGATGGCTCAAATAGAAACCAAACCAGTTGTGCCTATGGTTCAGGTGCCGTACGTTGCGATGGCTGTTGAAAAACCTGTTGTCACGGTGGCCAATCCGCCTAAAGATGAGCCGGTAGTGCCGAAAGTTGCAAGCAACTACGGGGAAGCAAAAATTGAGCCGATTGATCAGTTAATCACTCTGCCAATGGAAAATGAAAAAATACCGGAAAACAGCATAACGCAAACTGCAACTGAGACAAAAACAGAGACCCCGAAGGCTACCAAACAGTATAAGGCGGCTTCAGTAAAAATAAATACAGTAAAACCAATCGCTAGCAAAAAACCAGCATCAAGGCGAGCAAAATCCAAAGCCAGAAAAACCAAATAGATTTCTGCTTGTCAAAACCGAAAAAAACCATTTCTTTTTGTTCTGGCAGTTCTTGTTTATTTTTAATACATTTTTCGAATCCATAAGTCTTTAATTAATAATAATCCACAAATGCTATCACCAGGCATGGATACAAAAAACGCTTGGTAACGTTCAGGCTTACGCTGGGATAAATTTGAGAGAACTAACTAAAACCGAAATACTCTACATCACTTCATTGGTAGCTTCATTTGTTCTCTTTTTTGTAGCTGTCGGTCTACTTTTGAGCAACACAGCGGGCAGTGTTTTGGTTCCCTACTCAGCGTTGTTTGCGGCAATAGCGTTGAGCTCATCAACCCTGATAGTAGGCGTGTTAAAAAAGCGGAAAACTGTTTCAGAGACAACGGAAAGTAAACCGTACGTGCCAAGTATCCATGTGTCGATTGAAAAACCAGTTATTGCTGCAAGTCCACTTCGGACCGAGCAAGTAACAAAGAAAGTTCCAAACAATTATCAAGAACTCAAGATTGATTCATCAAAGTTGTACACTGCTGATCCGTTCCGGAATCGAAAAACGTTGGAAAGTAATCCCGCAAAACCTAAAATTGCGGTAAGCGAGCCAATCGAAGAGCCAAACAACCAATTTGATGAACCTTTGGCAAACAAAACTGTGGTCAAATCCGCCAGTGAAGAGAAAGTAATACCTGAGCCGTACCATTACCGAAAAATTTACGAAAGTAGGCCCTCAAAGCCCAAAAGTGAAGTAAGCCAGCGAATCGAAGAGCCTCGCAGCAGTTTTGAGAAGCCCTCATCAAATAAGAATGTGGCCAAATCATCCAGCGAAGAAAAAGCAACAGCTGAGCCTTTCCACTACGGAAAAACAACGGAAAACACGAAGCCCAAGATTGAATTTAACGAGCGAATCGAAGAACCGCAAAATAGTCTTGAGAAAACTTTAGTAGACAAAAACATTGTCAAACCAGCTGTTGAGCAAAAAGCAGTGCCTGAGCCTCAACCAGTTAAAGCCAAAAATGGTTTGTTAACCTGCCCTAACTGCAAAAAAACATTTAGCCAACCAATCTTCATGGTAAGCTACAATGATGCCAACCACCCAACACTCGTAGCACACTGTCCCTATTGTGATCAAGCATTAGATTTCAATCAAGAAACCACCACTACAGAAGTTGTCTGGAAAAAATACGTTGAAAACAGATAAGTAAAAAGAATAGCCCCTTCGAATTGCCAGAGTTAGATGTTTTTCAGTTTCATTTTTTTGGGCATTTAGAGCGCCATTTTTTTAGCAGTTGGTTTGGATTGCTTTTTTGAAGCAGAGCTTGAATTAGTTGCAGGTTGATACAATATTTTAGGTAGGATCGGTTCCGGAACTTCCTGGATGCCACACACAAGCAAAAACTATTGACGAACTAATCAAAAGAGCCAAAGAAGCAATAGAATTATACATAGAATGCGAAGGAAACAAACCAAAAGAGCACATCGACATAGTTGGCCTCCAATTCGTAGAGATTTCAGCAGATGATGCGTTGCCTTCACCAAACAGATAAAGTAACTTGAATTTGTGTAGTTTGGTTTTGAAGGATAAGAAATATTTAACTGATAAATAAACCATAAATCTTTTATCAGCCAGATTCTATTAGCTATTCAGTGAATATTATCGTTGGTGAGTAATGTGCTTCCAAAACCGATACCTGCGCTAGATGCAGAGCAATGGGCTACAGTAGAGAAAGAAATGAAGCGAAAGCCATCAAAAAAAGACCTAGAACGAGCAAAGCGTGCAAAGAAAACTTTTAAGAATTATCCATTATAATACAGCTTCACAATGAGCACTAACAAGATAACTGCTAAGGACTTATCTCCACCAAAGATTTTGGATCAGAACGATAACGTGAGTAGCTTTAGCTGCGGTGTCAAAGACATTGATGAGTTTATCCAAAAGGAAGCACTGGATTTTCAGAAGGAACTCCTTGGCGTAACCTATCTTTTCAGGCATGGTCAAGAATTAGTTGGATTTGCTACATTATCCATGGCAGACTTAAAAAGGGAAAAAATTGAAGCCAAGCATAGACCTCAATCGAAAATTGAGAATTATCCAGCTCTCTTAATTGGACAGCTAGCTGTTTGTGAAAAACTTCAAGACCAAGACGTTGGAACATTCATTTGCGATTTTTGTTTTGACCGAGCATTGAAGTTCTCCAAGATAGTTGGGTGCAGGTTTATGTTTGTGAATGCCATTGAGTCTGCATTAGGATTTTACATAAAATATGGTTTTGTGTTGCTTCCAAAGCAAGAAGGAAGAGAACAGAAAGCGATGTTCTTAGACATATCTAAAACAACCGAACGTTAACAACATCCATAAAAAACCAAACAATGTTGAACCCATCAGAAGTGAAAGTAAATACATCACTTAATCCAGGGATTTTGGCATCATGCGAGTGGTTTCTAAAGTGAAGGGTTGTGAAAATTGTGATAACAAATAAAAAAAGAAAATGGAATACTGTTTCGCTTGTGCTCATTTGCCCGTTTCTTTCTTTGCCAGTAAGACTACAGATAAAGTTACTGCTGCAATGGCTATAGCGATTAAGCTGAGCGCTAAATTGCCGAATTCCGGGACATTCGGGGTCGGAGAACTGGTGGTGCCGGTTGGAGTGGCATTCGATGTCGATGAGAGTGATATTACTGAGACCGTGTTAGCATTCGCGCTCTCTGCTCCGCCGTTTGCCAAAAAGACTTCGTTTTTGGAGGAGTCATAGGCTATGGCTTGAGATTGTGGGTATGCAACATCCATTCCGAGACTAATGGTCGAAGTGACTTTGTTTGTGCTGTCAGATATTACCGAGATACTGTTTTTGTTGATATTAGAAGTATCGAAGGTTTCTACAAGCATCTCTCCTTTGCTTGGGACATAAGCCATGCTGTCAAAGTTGTACGATGGCGTAGCATCACTGGCTGTTTTTATGGTTGCCACGACTTTGTTTGTGCTGTCCGATATCACAGAGATGGTCTGGTCGCTCCAGTTTACCACAAATACTTCGCCTTTACCTGAATCATAAGCAACTGGTTGTGGACCATTTCCCACTGCAACGGTTGCAACGACTGTATTTGAACTGTCAGAAATGACAGAAACAGTATTGTCAACATTATTAGATACGAATACTTCGCCTTTACCAGAATCATAAGCCGCCCCGCTAACAAAAGTGTTAGATTTCCCAGCAGTTAAAGTCGCAACAACAGCATTTGTGCTATCTGAGATAACGGATACAGCAGTTGAGGCAGAGTCATACCCAGCCGCGTTACCAGTATAAGCAAATGCAAAGATTTCGCCTTTTGCAGAATCGTAAACCATGCAGTTTGCAGCCGCGTTTATTGTTGCCACAACGGTATTTGTGCTGTCTGAGACGACTTCTATACCACTTTGAGTAGAAACGAACACTTCGCCTTTGCCGGAATCATAAGCCATTGACCCTGGGACGCCTACTGTTATAGTCGCAACAACCGCGTTTGTGCTATCAGATATTGCTGAAACTGCGAAGACTCCGGAGTAAGTATTAGAGACTGTAACGAATATTTCACCCATGCCAGAATCATAAACAGCTGATCCTGCAACACTTGCAACGTTTATTGTACTTGTTACTGATTGGGCATGAACTATGCTAACTGCTGAATAGGCAAAAATTGCAATGAAAAATAGACATAATAGTTTTCTAAATTTGACTTTCATGTTAATCACTTAGTTTTATCTAGATTACTTAGCTGGTTAGCTGCTTAGCGTTAAAAGATTTTCCTAGAATCCGCTGAAATATTTATTAAGAAATCGTTGCTAAACAAAACAAATTTGCACAGATTCTAATCGTTTTCATAATTTTGGAACAAGCTAGCGCGCATACAGAGCCATTTGTGGACTTCTGCAGTTTATTCAGTCGATAGTTGTGGAACCTGTTATGAAAAAAGAGAACTTTTATGGCCCACTGAAAAAAGATTGAGGGTTAATTAGTCCGGAGATTTAAAGTAGAAAAACGAAAAATGTAATGCGGAAAATAAATGCAAATTCGTCAAGATCCTATGTTAGGTATAGTGAATTTTTAACCTGAGACTTCAGTCCTTTTCATACTGCGTTGACTTCAAAAAATAAAAAAAGGAAAAGATTTTTGGTATGCATTTTTGACTTATGGGTGTTTTCTTGTGACAAGAAACGCAAGTACTGCACCGATGATTATTATCAGTATAATTATTGCGACGAGACCGTACATGAGTGTATTGTTTGAGGCTAGGCCACTAAGCGGTGACGGTATTGGTGCGGGCGATTGTGCGGCAGGAGAAGCGTAGAAAGCTGTTGCTGCTGATGATCCATAGTATCCGTTTGAGCCTGCGAAGGTCGCGGTTAATGAGTAGTTGCCTGAAATGTCTGGTGTCCAAGTTAGACTGTAAGTACCGTAC
>DATIXS010000209.1:0-2017 GCA_035518335.1 Candidatus Acidiferrum sp. | reverse complement strand
TACAGATTGTTTACCATTAAACACAGGAATCTGAGAGTACCCGTGCTCTTTCATGAGTTTGACAACCTTTAGGATAGCCTCATTTTTCTGAACGCTAATAACTATATTTGGCACAATTTTTCTTTCTTGAATTTTTGTTTTAGCTTCGAGCCTCTCAATAACGTCAAAGATCGTTTTTACTTTGGTGTAAGAGGAGTCGATGGTTCCTGCTTCTAGCTTCGCTATTAGGGATTGGCTTACTCCTGCCATTTTGGCTAGATCTGACTGTTTTAGACCTAGTCGGCGTCTGCGTTTTGCGATGTCTTCTAATGACGGGAACATGATTTAGTTATGGGTTGGGTGGAGTAATATTCCTTTTGGAATATTTTTATCAAAAACTAATATAACGCCGTTATGCAATATTGCCCCTTTAAAGGTAAAAACCTAATGACCCCAAAAAAACTTGACACTCTTGCAATACATGCTGGACAAGAAACGCCTGACCCAGCAACAAACGCAAGAGCAGTCCCAATATACCAAACAGCCTCGTATGTATTCAAAAATACTGAACAAGCCGCAAACCTTTTTTCCCTCAAAGAACTGGGCAACATTTACACAAGAATGATGAATCCAACAACAGACGTTTTCGAGAAAAGAATAGCTGCAATCGAAGGTGGCACAGCTGCAGTTGCAGTCGCCTCTGGACAAGCAGCAGAAACATTTGCATTACTGTCCATAACACAAGTCGGTGACGATATCGTTTCAGCTAACAATCTTTATGGAGGGACTTACCAACTGTTGCACTACACGTTTCCAAAACTGGGCAGAACTACAAAATTCGTAAACTCACAAAAACCAGAAGAGTTTGCACATGCAATTACACCAAAAACTCGGGCGTTATATGCTGAAACAATCGGCAACCCAAAGCTAGATGTCCCAGATTTTTCAGCACTCGCCGAAATAGCACATGAAGCAGAAATCCCATTTGTAGTCGACAATACAGTCGGCGTAGGTTTAGTCCGTCCAATAGAATATGGTGCAGACATAACAGTGGCTTCAGCAACGAAGTACATTGGGGGTCACGGCACAAGCATCGGAGGAGTAATAATAGACTCAGGCAAGTTCCAGTGGAACAATGGAAAGTTCCCAGAATTCACCGAACCGGACCCCAGCTACCATGGAGTCAAGTATTGGGATGCTTTCGGAAACTTTCCAAGTTTGGGAAACGTTGCATTCGCACTCAAAACACGCGTTCAAGTACTAAGAGACATAGGAGCAAGTATAAGCCCGTTCAACTCATTTCTGTTCCTTCAAGGCTTAGAAACACTACCGCTGAGACAGCGCAAACACTCAGAAAACGCTCTCAAAGTCGCTACATTTCTAAGAACCAATCCACTGGTTAATTGGGTCAACTATCCAGGCTTAACTGATAACCCAAATCACAAAATAGCCAATAAATACCTCAAACAAGGCTACGGCGGTATTGTAGGCTTCGGCATTAAAGGCGGTTTGGAGGCAGGCAAGAAATTCATCGAATCTGTTCAATTGCTCTCTCATCTTGCTAACATTGGCGACACCAAAAGTCTTGTTATTCATCCAGCCTCAACGACGCATCAACAACTGACCTCTGAGGAGCAGAAGGCAACTGGTGTAACGCAAGACTACATCAGGCTATCAATTGGCATAGAAGATCCTGAAGACATAATTGGAGATATAGAGCAAGCTTTGCAAAAATCAGCTAAGCCTTAAATCCCTTTTGGAGGAGACAAAATTAGTACACATTAACCAGACAATTGTGAATGAAGAAACAAAATATTTTACATTTGCTAATCCACCAAAGGAATTATGTCTTGAATCAGGCGAGAAGATAGGTCCAATAACGCTTGCTTACGAAACATATGGCAAGCTAAATGCACAAAAATCCAATGCGATTCTTGTCCTTCACGCTCTCTCGGGAGATGCACATGCCGCTGGAAACAATGGATGGTGGGAAAGCTTAATTGGTCCAGAAATAGGCTTAGACACCAATAAATACTTT
>DATIXS010000208.1:0-4774 GCA_035518335.1 Candidatus Acidiferrum sp. | reverse complement strand
AACCCTGAAGATTTGGTAAAGGCAGCTAAGTTACTTTATCGAGTATTAGGTATCGAATTTACTGTTGAATGGATTGGAAAAACAAACGCGTCGTTATTTGTCTATAAATGCGAGTTAGCCAAGGAATACAGAGATGTTACTTGTTTGATTTTGAGTGCGACGGACGAGGGCGTATTCAATGGTCTGCAACCTAAGGCACACATGAAATTTAAAAATAAAATCACAGATGGATCCAGTAGGTGTATAGCGGAGATAAAGTTCACTTAGGAGGATTAAGTGTGAAAGCAATTGTAGTCGGGT
The DNA here is from genome assembly GCA_035518335.1 of Candidatus Acidiferrum sp. GTDB lineage: Archaea > Thermoproteota > Bathyarchaeia > Bathyarchaeales > Bathycorpusculaceae > Bathycorpusculum. The sequence goes on along the minus strand of DATIXS010000208.1, from coordinate 4,474 downwards.
CTGGAGCTGGAGGCGCAACTGCGGCTCATAAGTTAGCAACCAAAGGCTTTGAAGTAACAATTTTAGAGGCTGGACAGCCCTTCAGGCCACTCACGCACAAGATTTCTTGGCTAAGTCCTTTAAGAGGAACATGGTTAATCAAAGATGAGAATACAATAAAAAGAGTATTTCCACATTATCAAGTCACTCGCACAAGTGACGATCTCGTTATCTTTACTGGCGTAACTGAAGGTGGCTCAACCTCAATTTCTTGCGGCAACATGGTCAGAGCAGAACATGGCTTAAAAGAAATTGGTTTAGACTTAACTCCGGAATACGAAGAAATCGAACAAACAATAACGATTAATCCTATCCCAAAAGAAAAGTGGCGTCCGCTTACTCAGAGGATGTTTGATGAAGCACAAAAAATGGGTTATAATCCAATGCCAACCCCGAAAGTCGTTGACATAGCAAAATGCGTTGGCTGTGGGTTTTGTGAGTTAGGTTGTGCTACGGGAGCTAAATGGGATAGCCGACGCTTGCTCAAAAATGTTCTTGGAAAAGGTGTGTCTGTAAAGACAGGTTCAAAAGTTAAAAAAGTCATTGTTGAGGGCAATCGCGCGAAGGGAGTTTTGGTTTCTAAAGGTCGGTCAGAAGAAACGGTTGATGCTGATGTCGTTATCTTGTCAGCGGGTGGAGTAGGGACGGCCCAAATCTTAAAAGCTTCGAACCTACCAGCCAGGGACAACTTGTGGGTTGATGTTGTTCTTACTGTGGGAGGAGTAATGAAAAATGCAAGAATGCTTAGCGAACCTCCAATGGTTTGGTTCATTAAACAAGAAAATTACATTCTCTCTCCTTACTTTGATATATTGTCTTATTGGTTTCATAAGCCTTGGAAAGATGTTTCGTTACAAAATAGAGTTGGCATGATGATTAAGCTTGCAGATAGCGAGCAAGGGACAGTTAACCTAGATGGAACAGTCACTAAAACGCTTACGGTTGTTGACAGGAAAAATCTTGAAAACGCTAAAGTTAAAGCAAAAGTTATCATGGAATCTTCTGGTGTAGAAGGACCCTTTGTTGATGGAATAATTCATGGTGGACACCTAGGAGGAACAGTGCCGCTAACGAAAGAAGATGTTTCGTCAATGCATCCCTCTTGGCTGCCTGATGACTTATGGGTAGCTGATCTTTCTTTGCTACCCCGATCCCAAGGTTTACCAACGATGTTAACTGCCGCAGCATTAGCATTGAGAGTTGCTAAACGAATAGAAGAAACAAAACAATCAAAATAATGAAGTGACCAAATGGAATCGCCTACTAGACAAACGAAAGAATACTCAAAGTTTGAACTTATCTTTGGTAACCTTGCTATAATATTGTGGATAGTTTTAGGCGCAACATCTTTCTGGCTTTTTTATCCAGTGGTTGCATTAGTTTTTTTTGTAGCCGTCTCATTTTTGGTTTTTTATGAACTGGGAAAGCACGGTTGCACAACATGTTATTATTGCAAAACATGCACAATTGGTATCGGAAAATTGCCAGCACTTTTCTTTTCCAAAGGGGGAACCGCAAACGTTAACAAAAGAGCAATGAGGCAATTTCCTTTTGTTTATTTTTTGTTAAGTCTGGTTCCTATTGTTTTCATCGTTATTTCTATCCTTGAGTCAATCACAATCATCAAAATAACAACGCTGATATTACTTCTAACGTTTTCAATCTACAGCGGAGTCATAAGAAGAAAGTCATTACTTTAGATAAAGAAATTTCGTGACTCCAATGCTAAATAAAAAGGGAAAAACAGTCTATTTCTTTGAAATTCAAAAATTTTGTGTCAAGAAAAAACCGGAAGCTACAGGATACGAATAGCCTATTCATGCTCCATTTTGTACAAAGTTTTTAATAACAAAGAGAATCATAGTGAGCGTCGGTGGCTTACTCTTGAAGTTTCAGTCGTCCTTTAATTTGAGGACTCTGCTAAAAGTTGTTTGTCCGGTATCAAAGAAATTGGAGGTTGTTGACGAAGTTGAAGAAAAATACTAAAATTGTAAAGTTTTTGTTAATTTCAGTTATTTTCCTTTTGACTTTAGACTACGGATCAACGTATTTGCAAAGTCCAAATGTGCTTAATGCCAGCCTCAGGTCAAGTGTTTTTCCGCAAGTTTTTGCTTCTGCTGCAATACCGCCCAATGTAGCTCTTGAAAACCTGCAAACAGGAGGAACTAACGTAACAATCGTTACGGGAACTTTTAAAAATAATCAGTATCAAGACGTTTATGGCATTGCCACAGCTACAGTCACTACAAACGACACTTTTACCGAAAAACTTTCTTCAAATATAACTCTCGTGCCCGCTCAAGGAACAACCACCATAACAATCACCTTTAATGATTTACCATTTCAGCCTTACTACAGCTGCTTAATGTCCTTTGCAGCAGAATACACATTGAGTCCAACAGAAAGTGGAACACAAACTGCTAATCCAATTGCACCTACTCCAGTAAGTGGAGGCTCGACAGGAGGAGGAAATTACTCATCCGTAGTAATTGCCATAATCAGCATCGCAGTAATCGCACTAGTTTCAGTCACTGGATTCATGATGTTTAAGAAAACGAGGTTTTCAGAGCAAAAAGTAAGACGTTTCACATCCTCCGAATACCAAAATTGGATACTGAAAAGGCTTGGAGGGCATGCAAGTTCAGCTTTAGATTCCAGAAAAGGCATTGACGGATACACAGGTGCTAACGATCCAATGATGATTAAACAGTCAGATAACATTGGTAAGTTGCAAGTTCAAAATTTCATGAACGCAATCATTCAGACAAGAGCTCGAAACGGACTTATTGTGGCCTTTGGTTTTGACGCTGAAGCGCAAGCTGCCGCCAGTAGAGCAAGAATGAACAGGATTGAAATTAAACTGGTTACAGTAAAGGAGTTAATTGAGCGCAAGGAAACTGTTTTGCTGTAGTATTCAGCTTTTTTGATTTGATATGTAGCTAGCATAATTACTCACAGTTTTTTATTCGGAATTTCGCTTGAGAATTAAAACCAAAGGCACAGTTACAACAGAAATGGCTGCTGCAACAATAAACACAAAACCATCAGAACCCGATGCAACACCAAAAGAAAAGAAACTCGCAGCAAAAACAGGCGAAATCGTTTGAGCAAGACCCGCAATTGCCCAAGCAACCCCCAAACTTCCACCTTGAGCTTCCTTAGGCGTATTGATTGAAATCAACGTATTGAGTGTAACAATCTGCACTCCAAAACCAAACGAAATTAAAGAAGCGACCAAAAAAAGAAATTCCAAATTTTGAACCAGAGCCAAAGCCACAAGCCCAATAGTTAAAGCTCCAATGCTAAGCAAGGTGAGAGTCAAACGGCTTACTTTTTTGTTTAGAATCGGCAGTAAAACAGCTTGCGTAAACACACTAACGCCTCCAACAAAAAAGAAAACCAACCCCGTTTGGAATGCACCAAAACCGAAAACAACCTTTAACCAAGGCGAAAGAGCCGCTTGAAGAAAAACAAAGGCTGCAAAAAACAGAAAGTAAATACCTAAAAGTAACAATATTTTTCGTTCTCGGAGAACAGCCAGTAAAGCTTTCAAAGGAAGCACAGTTCTCTTTACGTTAAAACTTAACGGTTCAGGTAACCTGAAATAGGCTAAAACCAAATTTGCAAAAGCCAAAGCTGAAGCCAGAAAAGAAGGCACGCTATATCCAAACAGATTGCTCAGTGTTCCTCCTATTGCGGGACCTAAAATGAATGCAATGCCAGCCGCAGCCCCGAGCAAACCCAGATACCTAAGTCTTTGGTTTGGCGTAGTAACGTCTGCAACATAAGCTTGAGCAACAGGAACGGTAGCCGCTGTGGTTCCAGATAACATCCTGCCTAAGAATAACAGCCAAATTGCCTGTGCTGCGCCGAAAAGGAAGTAGGCTAAACTTGCCACTGCTAATGCGGTGAGAAGAATTTTTCTTCTTCCAAAACGGTCACTAAGCCTTGCCACAATCGGTGTGAAAACAAAAGACATTGCGCTATAAGAAGCCAGAAGCACTCCGTACAAGAAAGCTGAACCTCCTAAGGAAAGCACGTAAAAATACAGATAGGGCACTACGATGGCGAAGCCCAAATTGTCTAGAAAAACAACCATGAAAAGGGCGCCTAAGGCAGATTTGCTGGCAGAAACACGGCTGCTATTTTGGTCGTCTTTTTCCAAAAATTTCACTACGAAATTTAGGTTAAATTAGGCACATAAATATTGCGCAATAGATCCAAACTAAAATTCAAATTTTTTCTGGTAAATCCAAGCGAAAAAATGTTTTCACATAAAAAAGGTGACTAAGTACCATTCAAAAAATAGGTTTCTGATTTATTATTGATGTTGTTTAATGAATTTTGATAGATTTACGATTTCAAGATCGCCTTTGCATCTACTACAAGTGTCTTGAATTTCAGGTGCTTTAGCCCCAATTTTTATTGGCGCTCC
>DATIXS010000207.1:0-5121 GCA_035518335.1 Candidatus Acidiferrum sp. | reverse complement strand
GATAACCCTTTTCAAAGAAACTTCCGTTTCGCTGTTGTTGACTTCAGTAAATCTGAAAGTTATCCTTCGAACTTCGTATGCATGTTGCCATTAAAACTTGGAGCAGGAAAAACGGATAGTGTTTTCCTAAAGCTTTTTGGAACAAAAAGTGTTGAGCAAGCAAGAGTATTATTAACTGCAGCTTTAAAAGTTGAAAATGACTCTGTAATTAAAGCTGAAATTGAACGAAGGCTAAAACTGCTTGATCCTGCGCAACCAGCCCAAATTAAATGCAGTTCATGCGGAACTCTTTTTCGCCCTCAAAGAATAAGGCGCTACAGGAAAAACTTTTGCCAAGCTTGCATGAAAAAGAAGTATGGAAATCGTTAGATCAACAGTAAAGCTCCTTTGTGTTTTGCGTTCCGACTAATAATTTCTAAGATCAGTTTTTGCCCTATTTCTTATTTAGCAAGCTAACGCAGACGAAAAAGTAGGCAGGCTTATTTGGTTGAGAGACATTTATTCAAACGTATGATTTTGGAAAGGTCGTTCTATGAACAAGAAGTAATAACTGTAGCAACCAAGCTTCTTGGAAAAATTCTGGTTCATGAAACCGTTGATGGGACTACAGCAGGTCGAATAGTTGAAACAGAAGCTTACATGGGACCAGAAGATGAAGCTGCCCACAGTTCGGGAGGTCGACGAACCGCTAGAAATGAGATTATGTACGGATCAAAGGGTCGTGCTTATGTTTACTTTATTTACGGTCTCTATTATTGCCTCAACGTCACGGCGGGTATTGTTCCTGGAAAGCCTGAGGCAGTCCTTCTTAGGGCAATTGAACCTGTGTTAGGAGAAGATATTATGATAAAACGTAGACAATTACCGAGAGGAAAAAAACCTGACTTAACTAATGGTCCAAGCAAGCTATGCATGGCAATGGCTGTCTCAAAGGTTCAAAATAAAGCCGATATAACTGCTCCGCCCCTTTACATAGATGATGCGCCTGCCCCCAAAGAGCATATTGCAGAAGCAACACGGATTGGCGTAGACTATGCCGGAGAATGGAAAAACAAACGTTGGCGATTTTACTTGAAAGCAAACCCCTTTGTTTCAAAAGAATAACCTGTCAAAACCTAATCGTACTTAAAAAGATAAAGAAACAAGTTCACTTACTTGCTTAAACGATTGCTGACTTTTCATTTGGGACATGTTTTCTTAAAAAGCTGCTTCTTTGTGATAGCGAAGGTAAAAGTTTCTCTACAGCGATAAACGCGATTGTAGCGTAAGCGATTCCACCTAAAACATCTACAAAATAATGCTCACCCAGATAAACGGCACTAAACCATGTTCCAACAGGTATGATGGCCACAGGAAGGCTTTTCCATTTCCAAATCTTAAAGGCAAAAAGGAAAACCAGCCACGGCATGGCTGAATGCATGCTAGGAAAAGCTGCATAAAGATTTCCGCCCAGAAAATCGAACAAGGTCTTGTAAACTGGAAGACCTAGATGAACATCAACTGATCCAGTCAATATTCTTGTAACGTTTGGAACTGCAATCCATGGGGGCGCAACAGGGTAAAAAAGGAAAGTTATCAAAGCGCTATACGTTAGCACTCCGAAGGCCACCGTGTATTTCCAGTAATTACTAGGACTTTTTCTCCAAATGACAAATGCAAAGACAGTTGGAACAAAGAAATATATTGCATAGAAAACGGCTCCCATATAATCTAAAACGGGTAATCTAAAATTTTGCTGCAGAATCAAAGTTGGAAGCTGACCGAAGATTTGAAGATCCAAGTTGTGTGGTCCAGAATGAAGATTATACAGGGAGACAGTTCCTACAAAGCTATACATTATTTCGTAAGAGAGAAATACTGTAACGAATGGGAGCCAATCTTTTAGGGCACGCCATGTACGTTGGTTATATGCAGCATAAAATAAGACTCCCAAAACAAGAAATTCAGGTCCAGGAATAATTTTGTATTCTATACAGAAAATAGTGATAGCAATCACGTAAACTGCTGAGAAAAGAAGGGAGAAAAAGCGTGAAGAGTGATAGTCAAAGCTCAAATCAATTTTTAGTTTTTCGATTTTGAGCGTTGGGTTCTCTTCTTTTCTCTTAACCATTTTCTGCCGTCCTGTTTGCTTTCAATTAGTTTCTTGTTCCTTTTTAAATGCCTTTTCCCAATTTACCCCACAAAAAATGAAAAGAATGGTTCTAATTTGTCAAAATATTTTGTCTAAGCCCACAATAATTAACCAGATAACTTTTCAGGTTTGTAAATAATGCAAAAGTTTAGAAACCCCCACAAACCCTAGCATACTTGTGAAACAATGGAAACAGTCTGGGACGAACTTAAGAAAATCGAAACCCAAGCAGAAAGAATCAAAACCGAAGCCCAAAACAAAGCTGAAACCTTGACTAGCTTGGCACAACAAGAAGCTGAAAAGTTGATCGAAAACGGCAAAACTTATGCTCAAGAAGAAGCTCAGCAATATTACGCCAGCATTATGGATGAAGCCAACCGAAGACGCGACAAACAGCTAGAAGCTAACCGACAGGACATGGAAAAACTAAAAGTACGTGCGGAAAAACATTTAGAACAAGCCTCGTCAGCAATTGTGAATTCAGTGCTTGGTGAAACCAAACTTTGAGCCAGACAACACTTTATGCATCAGTTTTAGCGAGAATCGGGGCCGAAAGAGGCAAACTGCTCAGCGAAGCAAAACTCAAAGCGCTAACCGAAAGCAAAAATCTCCAAGAGTTCGCGGCACAACTCCGAGAAACTAGTTACCAAGAACAAATAGCCAAGTTGTCGATGCTTACCAGTCGCAAACTTGAAAAAGCCTTTAATGAAAATCTTATAGCCGTTATTGCAAAAATAATCCAGAATTCACCTAAAAACGCCCAGAAATATTTACTCACGTACATTTACAGGTTTGAAATTGAAAACGTAAAGGCTCTAATAAAAGCAACTAACGCTAATCAGAGCGTTGAGCAAAAACTAGCGATTCTTTACATTTCCGCAGAAGATTACCTTAAAAACCGAGCGGTTATTGAGGAAGCAGCCAAAGCTCAAACCATAAAACAACTAGTTAATGTACTAAAGCGTGTTACAAAGTATGCTGTAGCTCTAAGCATGGGGTTTCAAAGTTATGAGGAAGATGGCACAACTGTATGCTTGGATGTGCTCCTTGACAAAGTTTTTCATGAAGAAGTCTGCAAAACTTATGAAAACCTCCCTAAGAAAGAGAAGCCCAGCGCATTTTTTTACACAAGCATAGAAAATGACGGCTTCACGTTAATGACACTTCTAAGAGGAAAAAACCTAAACTACGATGCTAATTGGCTTAGATCAGCTGTACCTGCTCACAATTTCAAGATTTACGCTGAAGTCATTGAAGAAATAGTCACAGCGGCGGATTTTGACTCAGCCCTCAAAATTGTTCTTGAAAGTTACTACTCTGGGTTCTTTATTAGAGCAAAAAACCCTGAAACATTGCTTGCGGACGTTGAGAGGGTCATTAAAGTCGAATTGCTTCATCATGCTAAGACAAGCGCAATTTCTGATAATTTCTCTGTTGGTGCTGCACTTGCTTTCTTAACGCAGAAAGAAGCAGAAGTCCATAACCTTTGCGCGATTAGTTCAGGTGTGGAAGCCCAAATTAAACCTGAAGAAATAGAGTCTCAACTATTCTTTTAAACCTACTTTTCTCCTAGAACTACTTCGGTAAAGATGAAATTCTGTTCATACGCTTTGAATTCTGATCCGTTTCCCAGGTAGAACTTGCTAAACCACTCGTAGAAATGCAATCTCAAAGTGTGGATGAAAACAATTAATCCTTCAAGAGCAAGCACAAACAGGTTTCCACCAACAATTATTATGCCACTTAAAACCAAACCCAGAAGCGAAGCCGTACCTATCAAGCCAGCTACTGTGTAGGTTACAAGAATTAACGCCCAATGCGCCATGAGCAAAGCAAGAATTCTCGTGTAAGACATCGTGTTGCTTAATAAACGCGTAACTAAGTCTCCGCTTTCGAAAAGTCTCTGACCCAAGGATGCCCTTTCATTTGTAGTTTCAACTGCACGCATAGAAAAATCTTGTAGAGCTGAAAAAGAAGGTTTCGCAAAAACAAGAACTAAAAATGGAATGATCACCAGCAAAATTGGACCGCTAAGCCATTTATCAAAATTCAACTGGTAAACCGCAATTAAGATAACTGAACCAGCATAAAAAAACATTTTAGGCACCGAAGTTAAAATGGCGTCAGCATAGTTTCGTCTAAAAAGAAAATTAACCATTTCCAAAGCTAGGCCGCTCATGATTTGAATTATTCCAACAAATAAGCTGAAAAGAAGAAACATGAACACATTAGTAATAGGGCTAAACGGGCTAAACCATAAAGGATGAAACAGTTGCGTCCCGAAGAATTCACCGTACAATGCTCCTGCAATAATTGCGCCGATGCCGCAAGCAGCTAGAATATAACACATATTTTTTATACCTTGATTTCTCCTAACCAGTTTTCCAACTGTTAAACCACCGACTAATAGAACCAAGCCATGTCCAACATCGCCAAACATCAAACCAAAAATAAGAGGAAAAGTTATGGCAATAACAGGTGTAGGGTCAAACTCTTCGTAGTGGGGTAAACCGTAAAGTTTTGTGATTTCCCCAAACGGCGAGATAAACTTATTGTGGTTAATCTTTGTAGGCGGGTCTTCATCGATGGCTAGGTCGTTTTCCAAAACCAATGCTTTTTCTCCCAGAATTCCGTAGACGCTTTTGGTGAGGGCATGAAATTTCTTTTTGGGCACAAATCCTTTGAGAGTTGCGAGTCGATCAGATTCAAGAATTTTAGTTTTCGTTTGCAATACTGTCAGAATATTTTTGGTGATTTCAAGCAATGAAGAAATTTTGCGTTTGTTTTTTTGACTTAACTTATTTAATGTGCCTAAAACCGCATTTTCTTTTTTCATGTTTTCTGCTAATTGATTGTTCACCTCTTTAAGCGCTTCAACTGTGTCGTGGGGTAAGTCCTGGGGGATCTCGAAGATGCCAGCATGTTGTCTTTTTAAGATTGTTTCGATTGCATCAAGGTGTTTGCTTGGCATGGCTAAACAAACGAAGTCA
>DATIXS010000206.1:0-4367 GCA_035518335.1 Candidatus Acidiferrum sp. | reverse complement strand
GAATTTGTCAAACAACAGTTCTGTGTCATATGGTCCTGGTGATGCTTCAGGGTGCCATTGAACTGCAAAAACAGGCTTATTTCTGTGCTTGACGCCCTCTGTCGTTTTGTCGTTGGGATTTATGAACCATGGCTCTAGCGGCGTTTTCTTTAACGAGTCTAAATCTATTGCGTACCCGTGGTTTTGAGTTGTAATATAGCAACGCTTACTGTTTAGGTCAAGGGCCGGTTGGTTTTGGGCGCGATGACCGAATTTTAGTTTGTAAGTGTCTCCGCCCATTGATAATGCCAATATTTGGGCACCAAGGCATATACCCATAAGCGGAACTTTTTCAATCAATTCTCTAATGCACTTTATTGTTTCAGTGCATCTTTTAGGGTCACCTGGACCGTTGCTTAAGAAAACACCATCAGGGTTGTAAGCCATTATTTCGCTGGAAGAGGTATCATAAGGTACTCGTATAACATTAACGCCTCTTTTGAGCAGATTGCGGATGATGCTATATTTTACTCCACAATCGATCAGGACAACGGTTTTCTTCCCATCAATATTGTATTTAACGGGTTTCTTAACTGAAACTTCTTTAACTAAATCTGTTAAGTTGGGGTCAGCGATGTTTTTAGCGTTATTTAAGATAACGTTCAAATCAGGTTCTTCACCTGCTTCAAAAACCTGCAGAACTCCAAGCATGACACCGTGGGTTCTAAGTTTTTTTGTTAATCTTCGTGTGTCAATTCCGTAAATGCCTGGGACACCCTCATCTAGAAGCCACTTGTCAAGAGTTCTTGTTGATGCCCAATGAAAAGGTTCGTGGCACAGCTCATGAATTATTAAACCTTGAACTTGGATATGGTCTGACTCAAAATAGAGCGGAAGACCAAGATTTAATTGATTTGATGGAACGCCGTAGTTGCCAACAAGTGGGTAAGTAAATGTTAAGATTTGTCCTTTGTAAGATGGATCGGTGAGCGCTTCCGGATAACCAACCATTTGAGTTGAAAATACTACTTCCCCTGAGATCTTTCCTGTTGCTCCAAAGCCGTTGCCAATAAATGACGTTCCGTCTTCAAGAAGCAGAATTGCTTTTTTATTTTTGTTGAATATACTATGTTGTGGGACCAAAGCCCTATTCTACCTGCATGTTTGAATTTTTAAGTTTTGTGTTTTCAGATATCTCTGAGGCATAGGCTTCCAAGGTTGCGTTGAGTTTCTTTTCAGCATCGGCAAGGTTCTTTTTAAGTTTAGCTGTATCATTTTTTGCTTCTTCCATGGTTTTCTTGCTAGTAGTAATAGATTTTTCGACCTCAACGGCTGATGGACCGCCTTGCACTTTATACATTTCGACTATTTTACGCGGATTTGTGCATTCACTAATATCTTCTTTCTTAACCGATAACTTAACTCCAGTAGTTTGCAAAGCTACCTTTTGTATTATTTCAGGTGTGGCGTCCATCAATGTTTGATGTGAATTAATAAGTGTCTTAACAAGAGCGCCAACTATTTTGTGGGATGTGCGGAAAGCAATATTGTATTTCTGCACAAATAAGTTAGCGAGCTCAGTTGCACCGACAAAACCTACGGCAGCTTTGCTTTCAACGTTTGATGAAACTTTCAAATTAGGAATAAGCAGTGCAAATATTCTAAGTGACTGGGACAGATTGTCTACTTCAGCCCAAAGCTTAGGGGTTACTTCTTGGAAATCAAGATTATAAGTTGAAGGCAAGCTTTTCACAGCAGCGGTTGAAGCTACGAAATCGCCAAGTGCATAGCTGGCATGAGCACGAATAATTTCAAGCACTTCAGGGTTCTTTTTTTGTGGCATAATGCTGCTGGTTGAAGTGAAATCGTCAGGCAACTCAATTGTTCCGAATTCTTGGGAACTCCAAATTATCAAATCCTCAGCTAAACGGCTTAAGTTCACAGCAAGCAAAGCCAACGCCGCTTGGGTTTCAAGGATAAAGTCCCTGCTGCCTACTGCATCAAGCGAATTCTCTAACATGCCTTCAAAGCCTAAAAGCTCAGCAGTACGTTCCCGATTTATTGGAAAACTTGTAGTAGCTAATGCTCCTGCCCCAAGAGGACACATATTAACACGTTCAAAAGCTCCGCGAAGTCTTCCTAGATCTCGCTCTAGCGCCTGAACCTGGGAAAGCAAATAATGCGCAAATGTAACGGGCTGTGCAGCCTGCAAGTGAGTGTACTCTAAAATAACTGTGTTTACGTGTTCTCTGGCTGTGTCCAAGAGGCTTTTCTGCATCTTAATAACACCAAGCATCATTTTGATGAGTTCATTTCTGAGTTGCATTCGAATGGCGGTTACAACTTGGTCATTTCTGCTTTTTGCGATATGCAGATTTCCGCCGATTTCTGCTCCTGTTTCCGCAAGTACAGCTTCTTCTACAGCCATGTGAACGTCTTCGGCAGAAGAGTCGAGCTTAGCTTTAGATTGCTTGGAGAGCACTTTTAGGATTTTTACGCCATCTTGCCAATGAATAATTTTCTGCTCCATGAGCATTATAACATGGGCTTTATTGATGTCAATAACAGCATTGGCTAGCCGTTCATCATCTTTTCGCGACGATGTAAACTTTGCTACATCTTCACGCACCGATGACAATCGTCCGCCATGCAGAATTTTTGACATCGTCTCATCTTCCCATTTACTCACGTTTTAGATACTCTTACTTCTTTGCAACCGCTTTCTTACTTGTTTTTTTGAGCGCATTGTACATTCTTGTCTGTAGTCCCCACAATTCAATGAATCCTTTAGAGTAGGATTGGTTGAATGAGGTTTTGATGTTGTAGTTAGCCAAGTTTTTGTCGTAGAGCGACATAGGTGAGGAGCGTCCGATAACCTGCATGCTGCCCTTATAGAGTTTGAGTTTTACTTCACCGTTAACATTTTCTTGAGATTTGTTGATAAATGCGTCCAAGTCATCTTTGAGTGGGTCAACCCACAACCCAGCGTATGCAAGAAATACCCATTCGGCATCAACCTGTTGTTTGAATAGGACCTGATGACGGGTCATAACCATTTTTTCAAGGTCTTTGTGAGCTTCCAAAAGCACCGTGGCAGCAGGACATTCGTAAACTTCACGAGATTTTATACCGACAAGCCGGTCTTCAATGTGATCTATTCTTCCCACACCATTTCTTCCTGCAATTTTGTTCATTTCCTCAATAAGTTCGAGGGGCAACATGGATTTGCCGTTTACAGCTACTGGGACTCCTGCTTGGAATTGTATAGTAACAATTTCAGGAGTATCAGGAGCTTTTTCGCCAGAAACAGTCCATTCATAAGCATCCTCTGGCGGCGATTGACTTGCATCCTCAAGCAACCCGCATTCAATAGCTCTTCCCCAAACGCTTGCATCTATGCTATATTTTTTGGCTGCATTTGAGACAGGGATGCCTTTGGTTTTTGCGTAAGCGATTTCTTCCTCACGCGTCATGCCCCACTCGCGCACTGGAGCAATAATTCGCTTATCAGGCGCTAAAGAACCCAGCGTCACGTCGAAACGCACTTGGTCGTTGCCTCTTCCCGTGCATCCATGCGCTAATGCAGTAGCGCCTTCTTTTTCCCCAATTTCAACCATTTTTGCAGCTATTAATGGTCTAGATAGGCTTGTGCTTATGGGATACTTGCCCTCGTAGAGCGCATTTGCTTTTATTGCCGGAAAAATGTAGTCTTTCGCAAATTCATCTTTTGCGTCAATAGAAAAATGTTTGAGAACGCCGAGTTTCTTAGCTTTTTCTTCAGCTGCTTTAAGGTCTTCGCCTTGGCCCACATCAACAGTTACTGTAATTACCTGAGCATCGTATTTTTCTTGAAGATATTTAATTAACACGGATGTGTCTAATCCGCCCGAGTATGCTAATACGATTTTTTCTGTTATTTTTGCTCCCTCATTTTTCAAGCTGAATTGTTCCCGTTACCTTTAACGCTGTATTTTTAAAGGTTTTGACTTTTTTGTTACTTAACAAAATTTAAATGTACCATTTGATACAAGGTGTTCCAATATGACAATAGCTCAAGATGTCCGAAATCACTTAAGAAACAAACCTTACCTACTAGAAGCCCTAGAAAAGGGTATAGTTAACTTAAGCGAGCTTTCGCGCCAAATACAAAAAGAAATAAAAACCAATGATACGAGTGCCATTAAAGCTGCACTGCGCCGCTACTCGGAGGAACTGCAAAAACACAAGCAGAAAAGAGAAGAAAAAGTTCTCCTCCTTCTAAAGCGCAGCAGCATAGCTGTTTACGATCGAAAGGCAGTAATTATAACAGCAAAAGAAATTGCTGCCAAAACAGGTATGGAAGTTGATTTAGTTGGCAAATTTGTTTACCTGCTTGACAGGAGCGATTT
>DATIXS010000205.1:0-4380 GCA_035518335.1 Candidatus Acidiferrum sp. | reverse complement strand
CTGAAAGACGATAAAGGGGTAGCGCGAGTAATTGAGGCTTTTTTAGCGTCAATCATTCTGATGTCATGCCTTGCACTTGTCCCGGCCCCATCAACCACGAATAATCCGACAGGAAATCTTGTTTCAACAGAAAATAATGTTCTCCTAAGCTTAGACAATGAAGGGCACTTGGCAACTCTAATTGACAACCGAGATTGGACAACACTTAAAGATTGCTTAGAATCCGCTCTTCCTCTTACTACTTGGTTTAACTTAACAGTGTTCGATCAAGGAATGAATACTCTGAACCCATTTCCAATATGTAATGCTGGCCCTATAAATGAAAAAGTGTTTTCAGTTGATTATATTTGTGTAAGCCAAAACAGCAACTACACAATCTATGTTTTACAGCTACAATTGTCAGAGGTCGGATTAACATGAAAAAACGCAGCCTAAAGAAAGACTGCTCAGGTCAAGTGATAATAATCACAGCTTTGCTAGTAGCATTGCTCCTCTTGTCCACCGCAATGTACGTTATTGAAACTGGAAAAAACGTACCGACCCCAGGAAATGACGGAGACAATCTTTTTCTAGCCTATGAACAAAGCATTAGAAGCACCCTGATCAGTGCTTTGGCAAACATTAGTAGTGGTGGCAACACAGGAGTTTTGATTGCTGACCTCAACGAGTTAAATTCAGCGATCATTTCTCATTCGTACCAAGATATTGTTCAAATGGCTTATACACCACTAAATACGGCGCCTTATCAGAATGGTACCTGGATATCATGGGGTGTCGATGGTCACGGAATCTCAAGCGCTTGTGTCAGTTTTGCTTTTAACTCTTCAGGCTTGTCGACGGCTTCTAATTTAGAATATAATAGTAACATAACTACGGAAGTTAACTTGACTGGAAATTATTCTCAGCTAAACGATACCCTTGCGCAAGCAAACTTAACAATTAATGTTCTCAACGAGGACCAACCCGCTTTAGCGCAAAACTTCACATTTTATTTCCGGAACATAGCATACTGGGTAAAAGTTGAGGCCCCCGACATCACAAACCTTGGAGATGGAACATACTCAGTATCTTTTTCTGCTGAAACAGATCAGCAAAGTGGGCCCCTTCTTGTTTCTATGTTTTGTCAGGATCAACGCGGCATAACTGTTGGAGCAAACGCAACGTGCTTACTCAATCCTGGTCAATTGCCTACTCCTTCCGCATCTCCTAGCCCATTACCCTCTCCTTCTCCTAGTCCCTCTCCCACACCCTCTCCAATTCCTACCCCAACCGATTCTCCTACTCCCACACCTTCTCCTAGCCCATCTCCGTCTCCTTCTCCTACCCCAACTCCAACACCTACCCCATCACCAAGTCCTTCTCCTCCTCTCTTTAACGACAGCTTTGACAGCAAAGACTTCAGTTTGTGGCCGGGAGGTTGGAATAACAATGGCGGGAATGAAAATGTTCAAACCACATCTCCATATGGCGGAAACAATGTTGCTACGTTCACTTTACCAGCAAACGCTGGAGCAGCCGCCTTCATAATTAAGGATTTAGGGACAAACTATTCTACCCTGTACTTGTCCGGTTTTGTTTGTTTAGATGCTCTTCCTTCCTTTGGCAACTACTTGATGGCGGGAATAACGCTAGACAGCATTAGTGGTAACGATTTGTCGTCTGCCTGTATTCATAACGCTGCAGGGCAATACTTCTGGTGCCTGAAATATTGGGATAGTAAAAATAATGTAGACGTGTATGTTGATAGTGCTTTTGGGCCCAACATTTCCGTAGGTAGCTGGTATTATTTGGAAGTCATGTGCACGGTTGGGGGTGGCAACGGAGAAGTTGCTATGTGGGTTAATAATACGCAAGTTTCTGACATAACTGGCTTAACCAACAATGGTGATGGCGCTTCAAGGCTTTTGCAGGTGGGCCCGTATTCTCTATCAGGTACTTTAGCTTTGAACGATTACATTGATAATATTGTTGCTTCTACAAGTTTTACAGCTGAGCCTACATACGCACCTGCGATTACATTCACGAGTAACATCTACATGAGAGTGATATGATAAAAATAAGTCATCTAAAATTAAAAATTCTAGTTACATTGCTAGCTTTTTCTGTTACTCTCACAGCTGGCATAAGCTACGCTCAAACGCCAGTATCACTAAAGCTTGAAGCACTACAAAACGTTCCACCTGCAACTGTTATTTGGCAAAAAACCTACGGGGGGTCAGCCGATAACCGAGCATTTTACTCATTACCCGTTGCAGATGGTTACTTAGTTGTTGGCTCGACAGGATCAATTGTGGCAAACACGACAGTGGGCTGGGTTTTGAGACTTGACTCTAACGGTAATGCTATTTGGAACAAAACCTTCCTTGAAGGATCTGGAACCGAAATAAGATACGCAATTGATTTGAATGATAGTTTCTTGCTTGTAGGCAACGAATTCTTATCTACTGGCGCGGTTAACGGTTATGTCGCAAAAATAGACAGTCAAGGAAATTTGCTGTGGAAAATAGTAATAGGGAACGACGAAGTTGACAAATTTTTTTCAGCAATTGCCACTCAAGACGGTTTTGTACTTTTAGGTTCAAGCTCCTATGATGCTAATGGAGACTCTCATGCCACAGTAATTAAAATTGATTTGCAAGGCAATATACTATGGAATAAAATCTATGGCAATGCAACAGACACAGTCGCAAGAGCTGGAGTTTTAGCCCCTGACGGCGCTTACGCAGTCACAGGGTTTACAGATCCTAGAGGAGAAGGCAATTATGACTTTATTCTTATGAAGATTGATTCGTCTGGAAACTTAATATGGAATAAGACTTATGGAGGAACAGGAACAGAAGAAGCTCATTCAATGACCAAAGCATCCGACGGCTATGTTATTGTTGGCGACAGCCAATCAGCGGGGACGGATATTCATGCTTTGGTGATAAAAGTAGATTTCACTGGTAATGTCTTGTGGTCTAAAACAATTGGTGGCAAGAATGCGGATTCACCAGCTTATGTAACTTCTTCAAGTGATGGCGGTTACTTGGTTGCTGGATTCACATTCTCATTCGGTGCAGGAAACCGGGATTTCTGGCTTTTCAAAATTAGCGATTCAGGCCAAGTTCTCTGGAGTTGTACTCAGGGAGACGCCGGTTACCAGGAAGCTTACAGTGTCATAGAAACTGGGAAAAACCAGTATGTAATGACAGGCTGGACTGACCCACCTGGTCGACCAGACCTAATCGGCAAGGCGCAATACGACTTCTACATTGTTAAAATCGATGCTTCTCAAACCAACTCTGACATCTCAAGTTTACAAGTTATAATTTCCGCAGTTATCGTGCTTGTTATTTTGCTTTCAGCTTTCTTTGTGGTATTCAAGTTTCGCCACAGAAAGTAAGTATTTAGTAATTAGCAAGACGATGATTACTAAAAATAGCAAATAATAAGTAAAAACTAGAAGTCGGCTAGTTAGCCGATTATGTTCCAGAAATTTTAGAGAATAACATTCCCAGAACTTTAGTGAAGGCGCTGTAGTTTGTCCATAGCGCAGCTGTTTTGAACTTCTTTTTTGCGTCTTCGCCGTTTTCTGCATCTTTTTCGTGAAATGCAATTAATACTTCTTTGTTGTCAGAAATCATAAAGCAGGGTAAGTTTCGGTCGTCAATAATTTTGTGCTGTCCAGTTAGCCATTGCAGTTGTCCGGTGAAGTATGCGCTTTTTAACGAATCATCAGTTACTAGTGAAACTTTGACTTTGTCAGCTTGTTTTTTGAGTTTGTCAGAGAAATCGCTGTAGTACAACTGAGAAAGGTAATCTGCTGATGCAAAAACTTGAAACTCTTTTTCAGTGCGTTCAAGTAATTCATTTGCTTTCATGAGTACCTGTTGTTCGCCTTCAAGCATTTGGAACATTTCTTTTTTTGTGTCTGTAATTTTAGGTTGAGGCATAGATTGCCAAAGTTCAACTAGATTTGTTTTTTCTTGTTCTAACAGTCTGATTTGTATTTTTTGTGCGTCGACAAGTAAATCTATCGCTTTGTCCAAAGGAACAGCAGTGAATTTTAGCGGTTTCTCGAAAATAGAAAAAACTATTCCTTTCTTCTCAAGATCCCGTAAGATGCGGTAGGTTTCTGTTCGATGGAGCGAAATTGATTCCGCTATTTCTCCCGCTTTCTTTTCGCCTGCTCTTGCCAGATGCAAGTATACTTTAATCTCGTTTTTGAGGAGTCCAAATCGGGAAAGTGTTTCTTCAATGGCTGTTAATTGTTTGCTGTAGGTTTGATCTTTCTTTATTAGTTTCCATGATTCGTTCTGGTTGTTGTACACTTTCTTTATTTCTTGTTTTTCCATTATTAGTGCCATGGGGGGTCAACTTTTCTTTTCAATATTTGGG